>JAKSOM010000123.1 GCA_024405585.1 Acidaminococcaceae bacterium
CAACCACATCATGCAAAAAAGCCGCCGCCAGACAGTGCACATCCATCTGCAGCTGGGCCAGAATGCCCACAACCCCCACGGGATGCACAATATAGGGCTCCCCGGATTTGCGTACCTGGTCCTTGTGGGCCTCTTTGGCAAACTCGTAGGCATGACGCAGAAAAAGAATCTGTTCCCCGCTTAAATATTCTTCAATTTTGTTATAAATATCGTCAAGTTCGACAATATAAGCACCCTTATTCATGGAGAATCCGACCTTCCTTAATGCTGTTTCAGTATCTCAAACCTGGGCAATCGCAAATTTTTTTCACAAATATCCAGAACAGCACTCTGACCGGGGTGTTCGCTCCGGAATCGCAACCAATCATCCGTCCCGTAGGCCAGCACCAAAAGGGGAATACGGTTCTGCCTCAACACATGGGTCAGCCCCACCACATCAACCTGGGGCAAATCGTAAAACACCGCCACCCTGTTCCCTTCCTCCGCAACCTCGTCATAGTGTCTGACTTCAATAAAGCGGCTGTTGGCACCAAATTTTTCCGTCAGCACCCTGCGAAAGGCCTCTTTATCCGAATTGACATAAACACTGACAGCACTTTCCGTCTTCAAAATCCGGGACAGAACCACCAGTTTATTCACCCTCAAAGCCCGCAAATCATAAACCGCCGGCCACTGGTTCAAGGAAATGGCATGGAGTTGTACAAACACCTCCCCGTCCCATTCGTTCCGCCGGGGCTGGAAGGCAATATCCGCCACCACGCTCTGCCTGTCCATAAGATGAATCATATCCTCCCTGGACCACATCACCCCGCGGTACTGGCTGAAATTCTTCACAACGTCAAAGGCCAAATGATTCCTCCTGGCCCCAATCAGACGGCAATTCTGCAGACGGGCCTGCCTGTAAGCAAAGACCGGTGCCGGATTACCGGAACCGCAGGGTTCAATCAAGGCCAAATCCTTCAAATCCTTGAGAGTAATCTCTCTATCCACCGGCAGTACCATATCCACCATCAGTTGCTGGTTGAAGTCCGCCGGCTTCATTTTGCCCTGCACATACTGGCGGAATTTTTTGACAAATTCCTCAAAATTCTCCGACTTCAAGGTCAGACCTGCGGCCTGGCTGTGGCCGCCATACTGTATCAGCAAATCGCTCACCGCAGTCAGGGCATCAAAGATATTCAAGCCCTGCACACTGCGGCAACTGCCTTTGCAAACCCCCTCCGTCTCACTGAAAAGCAGGGCGGGCAACTGGTATTTCTCCACCATACGGCTGGCCACAATGCCAATGACACCCTGATGCCAATGGTCCGACTTTAGAATAATGGCCGTATCGATATGCTGCATCCCCTCCAGCATGGCATCCGCCTCTTCCACAATCTTCTTGCCGATTTGCTGGCGTTCCGCATTTTCATGATCCAAAAGGTCCACTATCTCTGCAGCCCGTTCCCCGCTCCCGGTGGTCAGAAGCTCCACCGCCATTTTGGCATCACCCAAACGACCCACCGCATTCAAACGGGGGGCCAGCATAAAGGCGATATTCTCCGTGTTAACCTTCCTGTCCTGGGGTACGATACGTTTCACCAGTTCCTGAACCCCCACGGACTGACTGACCAATATTTTTTTCAGGCCCAGACGGACAATCTCCCGATTTTCATCCACCAAAGGCACAATATCCGCCACCGTACCGAAGGCCACCAAATCCAAACTTTCCGTCCACCGGCGCCCCTGCCGTTGCTCCAGAGCCTGACAAACCTTGAAGGCCACACCCACACCGCACAAATCCTTGAAGGGATAACCGCAACCCGGCCTATGGGGATCAAGTACAGCCACCGCCTCCGGCAACTGTTCCGGCACCGTATGATGATCGGTAACAATAATATCCAGCCCTTCGGGAGCGTTGGCCACCGTGTCAACACCGCTAATACCGCAATCCACCGCAATAACTAAGGTTGTCCCATCCTGCTGAATGGTCTTCAATGCCTCATCGTTCAGCCCGTAACCCTCCGACTTCCGCTTGGGGATGTAACTCCCCACATTTGCCCCACGGCCCTGCAAATAGTTCACCATTACGCTGGTGGCCGTAATACCGTCCACATCGTAATCCCCGTAAACCGTAATCTTCTCACCCCGCTGCAGGGCCTGCTCAATACGCAGGCAGGCCTTGTCCATATCCAACATCAGCATGGGGTCATAGAAGGGCTGCTCCTTGCCAAACAAAAAATCCCGCATAGCGTCTGCGGTTCTGAAACCCCGTCCCCAAAGCACCGAAGTGACCAAAGGACTGACCCCGATTTCCTCAGCCAGATACTTGGCCCTGTTATAATCTACATCAACCTCTTTCCAGAGTTTTTCTTTGATAATCATGACTCACAAACTTATTGGCCGGCCGCCCCTTCCTTCTTCTCCGCCGGCGCATCCTGTTTGACCTGTGCATCCTCCGCCTTAACTTCTTCGGCCTTCACATTAACCGTATGCACCGGTTCCGTCAGAAGGGCGATGTTTTTCTGCAAATCCTCAACCTGCTTGTTCAAACGGCTGATTTCCCTGTCATTTTTGTAATCCGTGATAAAATGACGGAATTTGCTATACATGAGCACCACGCTGGACACCAATGCCCCGGCCAAAAACGAACCCAAAATAACACAAATCAAAGGGGTTTCAAACTGCCAAACAATAAAATTCAACGGTGTGGCAGTTCCGTTCTGCAATGCCAGCAATGCAACAATGATACTGATGATACTCGTAATGATAATGTACGGCATAACTACCTCCTCACATACACAACAAATTTTATTTTTTATATTATATTACATCCCACCAAAAAATACACCTTACAAAGTAAAAAAAACACCTGCTCCCGCAAGCGTTTTTCTCTATATGTTAATTATTTACAATTCCCGCAACGATTATAGATGTTACTTCCGTATTTTTTCTCCAGCTGGGCAAACACTTCATCGGCAGGAACCCCTTCACCCCTGAGCGACTGCTGATATCCGCGTTCCAACATAGCACTAAATTCTGCAGCCGACATTTCCTCTACAGCCCTCGGCCTTTTCACTTCTTCGCAAACAGGAAAAGGCAAACCACGCACCTGCAGCGAACGCTTCATAAAAAGACGAAAAGCACTGGGCAAATCAAGTCCCAATTCCTCATATAACTCCGCCGTCTGCGTTTTAAGGGCATCATCGCAACGGAA
>JAKSOM010000124.1 GCA_024405585.1 Acidaminococcaceae bacterium
CATCCGGCAGGCTAAACAAAAGATAGTCAATATCCACGCCCAAACGTTTGGCATACTCCGGATCCAAAGCATGCTCCGCATCAATAAAAGCCGCATAACCCCCCATCTTCTGGGCCTCCGCAATAATATGCAGGGTCAAAGTAGTCTTGCCGCTGGACTCCGGCCCAAAAATCTCCGTAATACGGCCACGGGGAATACCACCCACCCCCAGTGCAATATCCAAGGGCAGGGCCCCGGTGGGAATAACATCAATATTCATCTGGGCCTTGGCCTCGCCCAATTTCATAATGGCACCCTTACCAAAATCCTTCTCAATTTGCTTCAAAGCCAAATCTAAGGCCTTCGCTCTCTCCGCTTCCATAATTCTCCTCCTCCATCAAGAAAATCAACAACGGTATTATACCAAAAAACTACTTCTTGTTCAATATGTCCCGAATCTCATCCTTAGTAAATTGGTAAGTAGTATTGCAAAAATCACAATGGGCTTCCGTAATCTCATCCTCGGACATCTCCTGCAGAGCGCTCTTGTCCAAAGCCCCCAGGGCATCTATAATTTTCTGCCTGCTGCAGCGGCACTCGAAACCCACCTCTATGCTCTCCTTGATATCCACCTGCAGCCCCTCACCCAAAGTCCCGATAATCTTCTCCGGAGTATAACCCATCTTCAGCAACTGAGTCACATAGGGGATATGCAGCACATTATCCTCCAATTTTGCCAGCACCTCATCCCTGGCCCCGGGCATGGCCTGGATGAAGAAACCTCCGGCCACCACCACTTCACCCTCAGGATTCACCAAAACCCCCAAGGCCACGCTGGCAGGGGTCTGCTCCGACTTGTAAAGGTAATAAGTCAAATCGTCCGCAATTTCACCGTTCTTCAATTCGCAATAACCGGTAAAGGGCTCCGCATTCAGCAGATAGCGGGTCACCACCAAATTGCCACTGCCCACGGCTCCCCCCACATCCAACTTGCCGTTCTTCGGCGGGAGGAAAATATCCGGATGCTCCACATAACCCCGCACCTTGCTGCCCTCCGCATCCGCAATAATCTCCCCGATGGGTCCGTCCCCCACAAAACGGAGGTTCACCCTTTCCTTGTCCTTCATGGTGGCGCTCAAAAGCAACGCCCCCGTCATGGCCCGGCCCAAAGCCGCACTGGCCACATGGCTGCAATGGTGCATCCTGGCCGCCTGACCCACCAGATTGGTGGTCACCAAAGCATAAATCCGCACACCCTCCACGGTGGCGATAGTCAAATAGTCCTTCATTTCAGTTCCTTATACAAATTCACCATCTCCATGGCCGCCAAAGCCGCATCCACGCCTTTGTTACCGGATTTGGAGCCGGCACGCTCGACCGCCTGCTGGATGTTTTCCGTAGTCAGCACCCCAAAGGTCACGGGAACGCCGCTTTCCATCCCCGCCTGGGCGATGCCCTTGGCACACTCTGCACAAACATAGTCAAAATGGGGAGTAGCGCCACGAATCACCGCACCCAAACAAACCACCGCATCAAATTTCTTGACGGCGGCCAGTTTCTTGGCCACCATGGGAATTTCAAAAGCCCCCGGCACCCAGGCCACAGTAATATCCTCCTCCTTGCACTCATGCCGCACCAGGGCATCCACAGCCCCGGCCAGCAGCTTGCCCGTAACAAACTCATTGAAACGGCTCACCACAATGGCCACCTTCAATCCTTTACCGGTAATTTTCCCTTCCACAGTTTTCATAATTTTCTCCTTTCACTATACCCTAACTTTTGAACACATGCCCCATCTTCTCTTCTTTGACATGCAAATAACCTTCATTATATTCGTTGCACCCCACCAAGATGGGCACACACTCCACAATTTTGATGCCGTAGCCGCTCAAACCGCTGCGTTTGGCAGGATTATTGGTAATCAGCCGAATGGTGCTAAGGCCCAAATCCGCCAAAATCTGCGCCCCCAAACCGTAATCCCTGAGATCCGGCTTGAAACCCAGCTTAACATTGGCCTCCACCGTATCCAACCCCTGGTCCTGCAAGGCATAGGCACGAATCTTGTTGGCCAGGCCGATGCCCCGGCCCTCCTGCCGCATATAGACCACCGCCCCCAACCCCTCTTTTTCAATCATCCTGAGGGCTGTCCCCAATTGGTCGCCGCAATCGCACCGCATACTGCCGAAGGCATCACCGGTCAGACACTCGGAATGCACCCGGACCAAAACATTTTCCTTACCCCTGACATCACCCTTGACCAAAGCGATATGGCACAAATCATCCAAATCATTTTCATAGGCAATAATGCGGAAATGGCCGTATTTGCTGGGCAAATCCGCCTCCGCCGCCCTGTGAACCAATTTTTCATGATTCTTGCGGTAGGCCACCAAATCCGCCACCGTAATAAAAGGCAAATGAAATCTTTGGGCAAACCCAATCAATTCCTCCGTCCGTGCCATCCGCCCCTCATCGTTCATAATCTCACAGCAAATGCCCACAGGCCTCAGTCCCGCCAATTTGCACAAATCAACCGTGGCCTCCGTATGCCCCGTCCGCACCAATACTCCGCCCTCCCTGGCACGCAGGGGAAACACATGACCGGGTCTCCGAAAATCAATGGGCTGAGCATTTTCCTCCGAACATTTCAGCATGGTTAATGCCCTTTCGTAGGCACTGATACCCGTAGTGGTGCTGACATGATCAATGCTGACGCTAAAGGCGGTCTCATGATTGTCCGTATTATTGGCCACCATGGCCCCCAGTTGCAATTTATCCATAACCCTGCCCGCCGCCGGCATGCAGATAAGCCCCCTGGCTTCCTTGGCCATAAAATTCACCGCCTCAGGAGTGACGAACTGGGCCGCCATAATCAAATCCCCTTCATTTTCCCTGTCCTCGTCATCGCTGACCAAAAGCATACCGCCATTCTTAAAAATCTTCAAGGCATCCTCTATTTTTGTGTAACTAAACTTTTCCAAAATTCATCCTCCTTTCCCACAAACTTCTCAATATATTTTCCAATCAAATCCGTTTCAATATTCACCCTGTCCCCAACCCGCTTGAAACCCAATGTGGTCACTGCCGCCGTATGGGGAATAACACCCACCTGAAAAGAATTCTCATCCACATCCGCCACCGCCAAAGAAATCCCGTCCACCGCAACACTGCCCTTTCTGACGCTGTAACGGGTAATTCCCTCGCCG
>JAKSOM010000125.1 GCA_024405585.1 Acidaminococcaceae bacterium
CATCCACGGGACAAATGATGGGCAACTTGTAGGTCAGGCCCACCTCAAAATCCTCCACGCCGTGACCCGGGGCGATATGCACGCAACCGGTACCCGCATCAAGGGTTACATAATCCGCATTGATAACCAAAGAAACCCTGTCCATATAGTCGAAAGGATGCTTGCACTCGATATACTCCAAATCCTTGCCGGATGCAGTTGCCAGCACCTTGCTCAAATCCTTGCCGCAGGCATCACCCACCACCTTCAGCAAATCCTTGGCCAGAACATAAACCTCCCCGTCGCACTCCACAAAAGCGTACTCATACTTGGGATGCAACGCCACCGCCACATTGGCAGGCATGGTCCAGGGGGTGGTGGTCCAAATGATAAAGAACACCTTGTTACCCTTCACCGCCTCCGGCAGCTTGCCCTTGTCGTCCGCCACAGGAATCTTTACGAAAATCGTGGGGGTCTTCTGCTCAGCATACTCAATCTCCGCCTCCGCCAAAGCGGTCTCGCAATGGGGACACCAATAAACTGACTTCTTACCCTTGTAAATATAGCCCTTCTTGGCCATGGTGCCGAACACCCTCAGCTGCTCCGCCTCAAAATCCTTGTGCAAGGTGACATAGGGATTGTCCCAATCACCCAGTACACCCAAACGCTTGAAATCCTTGCGTTGCTCATCCAGCCAATGCAAAGCAAATTCATGGCATTTCTTACGCAAAGTCAAAGCGTCAATTGCCTCCCTGTTCAATCCCAACTCCTTGATGGCCGCATGCTCAATGGGCATACCGTGGGTATCCCAGCCGGGAACATAAGGGGTGTCATAACCCCGGGCATACTTATATTTTATAACGACATCTTTCAATACCTTATTCAACGCGGTTCCCATATGAATACGGCCGTTGGCATAAGGAGGTCCGTCATGCAACACCCAACGCCGGCACCCAGCATGGGCCGCCTGCTTCTTGCCGTAAATGTCATTGTCATACCAGAACTTCAAAAAATCCGGCTCCCGCTCAGGCAAACCGGCCCGCATGGGGAACTCCGTCTGGGGTAAATTCAATGTCTTAGAATAATCATCCATCTTATTTTCTCCTTCTCTGTGAGGGCATACAATCCCACATCGTATCTGTATTATAGCACTGTCGCTGCGGTATGTAAAGAAAGAGAATGTATCTGTACGGCACATTCTTTCCTTTAGGTTTGACAACAGAAAATTTGTGATTTATAATTGCAGCCACGAAAGGAGTTGTCTATTCAAAGATGATCAGTTTAGACAAATTGGCGACAGGTGAATCGGGAGAAATCCGCACCGTCGAAGGACAGGGAGTGCTGCGCCGCCACCTGCTGGATATGGGTCTCACACCCAAAACTGTGGTGCTGGTACGTAAAAGGGCTCCCCTGGGAGACCCCATCGAAATTTTTCTGAGGGGTTACGAACTTACTCTGAGGGCGGAAGAAGCCGCCAACATTATAGTCACGGAGGTGCAGCAATGAACCTTCGTTTCGCCTTGATAGGCAATCAAAACTGTGGCAAAACCACACTATTCAACAAACTCACCGGCTCTAATCAGCAAGTGGGCAATTTCCCCGGAATCACGGTGCAAATGAAGCAGGGGGTCCTGCTGGACAACAGGGACATTTCCCTGATGGATTTGCCCGGCATCTATTCCCTTTCACCCTATTCCTCCGAGGAAATCCAAACCCGCAATCTTTTGCTGTATCAGAAGCCGGATTTAATTATTAATGTGGTGGATGTGACCAGCATCCAGCGTTCCCTCTATCTGACCATGCAATGCATTGAGTTGGGCATCCCCATGATTGTGGCCCTGAACATGATGGACGAACTCCAGGCCAGCCACGGCACCGTGGATGTGCAGGCCATGGAAAAGGAACTCACATTGCCGGTCATCCCCATCAGCGCCCAGAATGGTGACGGCATTGACGAACTCCTGGAACGGGCCCTGCAGACGGCCAAAGCAAATCTGGCTCCAAAACGCCACGATTTCTGCCCCAGCAGCAGTCCCGTCCATGTGGCCATCCATGCTGTAGCCCACCTTATCGAAGAGAAGACCAAGGGTCAAAATTTGCCCCTCAGATTCTGTGCCACCAAACTCATTGAGGATGGTGAAGATTTTCAGGCGGGCCTGAACCTTAGCGAAAACGAAAAAGACATCATCAACCATTTTGTGCAACAGATGGAAACATCCCTCTCCACGGACAGGGCGGCTGCCCTTGCAGATATGCGTTACAACTATATTGACGGCCTCTGCCGGCAAACCGTACATAAACCCAGCCATACGGAGGCCCAACTCCGTTCTATCAAAATTGACCAGGTGATGACCCACAAATATTTCGGCCTGCCCATTTTCATCGGTCTCATGGCCCTGGTCTTTTATCTCACCTTCGACATCATCGGCGGCACCTTGTCCGACTGTTTTGAATATTTTTTGAACTACCTCACCGCCCTGTTCAGCCAAATGCTGCAGGGCTGGCATGTAAGCCAGGGCCTCCACTCCCTCCTGATTGAAGGGGTTTGCCCCGGCATCAGCAGTGTACTGAGTTTTTTGCCCACCATTCTGGTCCTCTACCTCTTTCTGGGTATTCTCCAGGACTCCGGCTATATGGGCAGGGTGGCCTTCGTCATGGATAAACCCCTCCGCAAAATCGGCCTGAGCGGGGCCAGCATCGTCCCCATGCTCATCGGCTTCGGCTGCACCGTCCCGGCCATCATGGCCACCAGGACCCTGCCTTCAGAGCGGGACAGGAAAATGACCATCCTGATGACACCCTTCATGAGCTGTTCCGCCAAACTGCCAGTCTACGCCATGTTCACCGCCGCCCTCTTTCCTCAAAACGGCGGCCCTGTCATGCTCGCACTCTACCTCATGGGGATATTCGTGGCGGTCCTCACCTCCCTGCTGATGCGGCACACTCTTTTCAACGGCAAACCCGTGCCCTTCGTCATGGAATTGCCCACCTACCGCATCCCCTCTATCACCAGTGTTTGGCACCAAATGTGGATCAAAGCCAGGGACTTCATCAGACGGGCCTTCACCATAATTTTTCTGGCCAGCATGATTATCTGGTTCCTGCAGAACTTTAACCTTCACTTCTACATGGTGGA
>JAKSOM010000126.1 GCA_024405585.1 Acidaminococcaceae bacterium
GCAGCCGTATGAAGCATAATATGAATGCGGATTTCTACAGCAATCTTCCTAGCACAAAGGCCTGGGGTGAGGTAATGTTGCCTGATTCCTATCACTTCGGTTACAGCCATAGATTTGATAAGAAGAACAGGGTGGAATTGAGTGCCATCCGTACCAATTGGTCTAACTTCAAGCAGCTGACTTTGCATATCGGCAGTCCGATAAACAAAGAGGCTTTTACAGCACATAATTGGAAGGATACTTGGCGTTTGGCAATCGGTTATGAACATAAGTTCAGTCCCAAATACACCGGTATGTTGGGTTTTGCCTTTGATCAATCCGGCATTCCCGTGGATGGCGGCGGTTTTCTGGGACCCAGCGGCACCCGCAAGACCTACAGCATAGGTATGAAATATACGGACAAATGGCATACCATTGCCTTTACTTTAGGTTGGCAGGTGGAAGGCAATCATAATTGGATTGGACAAAATAAAATTAACGGTTATCCGAGCGGAACTGATGGATTTGTAACCGCTCGTATGCATGATAGCATTGCCAAGATATTCTCCATCGGTTATACTTATCATTTCTGATAAAAAGAATACTGGAACAACCAAAAGGCACGGCTCACGCCGTGCCTTTTTTGTGTCGTTTCAGTATAAGAAATACGTGGCTATGCTGAAGACCGTCAGCAGGATTGCTTCGCAGAAGAAGACCGGCCGCAGGGTACTGAAAATGTCCGCTTTGAAGTAATCGATGGTGACAATCAGGCACATGTGGGTGGGGGTGAGCATTTGACCTGCCACACCGAAGGCCATGGCGATGGAGGCCAGTTTCATATCCCCGGTTCCCATGGCCGCTACAATGGGCATAACAATGGCCACATGCCCCTGGCTCAGGCCCGTGAGCACTCCGATGATGAAGGAGATGCAGGCGATGATGACGGGCATGGGCAGGGGGCTGGCCTGGAAGGCCGCCACGATTTCCGGCAGTACTTTGGTGACGGTGAGGATTTGTACGAAGTAGAGGATGGTAAGGACGTTGATGAACATCTTGATGTCGATGGCGTCAAAGATGACCTCTTTGGCATTCACTTTCCTGCCCATACCCCAGAGTACAAAGAAGAGCAGCAGGGTGACAATCAGCATGGATACGGAAGCGTTGATGCGGCAACCCACCACCAGAATAAAGTTCAGGAGTACCGGGCTGATGCTCAGCAGAATGTCAAAGTAGTGCCGCCCCTTGTTTTCGCTGGCGGCCTTGGTGACGTCGCTTCGGATGGGTTTGATGAGGATGAAGTAGCCCACGGTAAAGGAAATGATGGTGAGCCAGGCCAGGTTTTTCATGAATACACTGAAGGGCACGTCCACAATGCTGCAGGCAATAATCATGCCGGGGATGATGGGGTTGGAAAATTCAAAGATGTGTCGGAACCAGAAATTGATGGCGCTTTTATGGGCTGGGGAAAGGTTCAGGCCTTTGGCCGCCTCCTCCACGATGGGGGCGGAGAACCGGGCCCCGCCCAAGCTGGGCAGAAGCCCCAAAAACGCAGGCATCACCGCCAGGGTAAATTTTACGCCGCTGAAGATTTTTTCCAAAGCCGCCACCATGCCGGCCAGGGCGCCGGAGGTGCGGAGTTCGATTTCCAGGCACATGACAAAATAAAGGGCCAGGATGATGTCATAGGTCCTCTGCAGGGTCAGGGTTTCCTTGGCCGCCTGGAATAGCAGCAGGGGATCCATGCTTTTGGTAATCCAAATGAAGACCCCGGCCACCAGCATGGCGGGACCGATGGGGAACTTTAATCTCAAGAGTACAACTATTATAGCCAAAGCAATGGCAAGAACAAGAAAGATGTTCATAGCGAACCTCCTTAAACACTGATGTCGCACACTTAATTATATGCCGACTTTTTTTATTTGCAAAACATTTCTCAAAATTAGCGGTTTGGTGTATAATATTTACAATTAGAGGTGTGCTATGTACATAAAAAGTTTGCATCTTATGAATTTTCGTTGTTACAACGATTTTGCAATTGATTTTGACAAGCGGATGACGGTGCTGGTGGGGCTGAACGGACGGGGCAAGACCGCTATTTTGGATGCGGTGGAGTTGGCCATGAGCGGTTTTGACGAGAATCCGCTGCCCATCGGGGATAAGGATATCCGCAAGGTGCCCGTTCGTGAGAATAAGAAGATTGTGCGGATGGTGCAGGATGTGCCTTTGGAGATTGAGGCGGATTTCGGCAAAAATATGATTTATCGTAGCAAGGCCAGGGCGGGAGTAAGGTCGGAGACCACCATCACAGGTATTTTTCCCAAGGAGAAGGTTACCAATATTTTCGCTTATTACGGCACGGACAGGATGAATTATATTGTGAAAATGGTGAAGCTGCCTTTAAGCGCTTTCAAGGGGAAGTTCCCTGTGGTGAAAAAAGCTGTGGACACCTTGATGAAGGATTATCACATCACAGTGGATTACAACGAGAAACTGAAGCAGTTTGTGGTTTTTGATCCGGTGGAGGGGGAACAGCTCATATCCGGGGCCAGCGATGGGGCCAGGAGCGTTATGGGTATGGTGGCGGATATTGCCATGCAGATGGCCTTGGCCAATCCGGATATGGGTCCGGAGGTTATCCGTCTTACGCCAGGTATTGTGATTATTGATGAAATTGAATTGCATCTGCATCCGGGCTGGCATCAGAGGGTGCTGTGGGTTTATCAGAAGCTTTTTCCGAAGATTCAGTTTATTGTTACTACCCATAGTCCCCAGGTTCTTAGTACGGTTATGCCCAAGTGTATCCGTATTTTGGCGGATGATACCAATATGGTGTATATTCCGGAATTTAGTTTGGGGGCGGAAAGCGGCCAGATTTTGCGGGATATCCAACATGTGGAGAACCGGGCGGAAAACCTGCCCATAGTGAAGTGCCTGAACAAGTATTTGGATTTGGTGGCCCAGGACAAATTTGACACTCCTGAGGCCTTGAAACTACGGAAGAAGTTGGATGCCTGGAGCGGGGGGCAGGACCCCATCCTGACCAAGGTGGATATGGATATTCGTTTGAGACAGCTCAGACGGAAGAGATGAAGAAAGTATATAAGACAAAAACGGAA
>JAKSOM010000127.1 GCA_024405585.1 Acidaminococcaceae bacterium
GGCTGCGGGTGCAGTTGGGAACCTATGGCATTATGGCCATGTCTTTGTCCATGGACAATTATTTTGTGGACAGGGTGAATACTCCTTTGCGTCCGGACGGGTCCTATGACTTTGAATCACCCAAAGCCATGGATTTGGATCTTTTCAACAGGGAAATTGATTTGATAGCCCAGGGGGCTGAGGTGGAGACCCCTTACTATGATTTCCGCCAAGGGAAAAGGGTGTACAGGGGGGATAAAATCCACCTTGAAAAAAAACAGGTGCTCCTGGTGGAAGGGATTCATGCCCTTAACAAGGATGAAGAGGATGATAGCGAGAATAATGAAATTGATGATTGCTGTGATAAAGTGACCGTAGTTGAGTGCAAGAGCTGTCTGTGCCTCAAGATCAAGACCTGTATAGTCTATATCACGGTTTTGAATCCTTTGGACAGGGCTGACGGCACCAATGTCAACCCGGCGGATGTGCGCCTGATACGGCGTATTGTGAGGGACAACCAGTATCGTAATTTGAACGCCATGACAACCCTTAATCAGTGGTCGGGGGTGAGGGAAATGGAAATCGAAAGGATTTACCCCAGCGCCAATTTTGCCGACTATATTGTGAATACATCCCTGGTTTACGAGGTTAATGTGCTGAAACCCTATGTGCTGCCCTTGCTGAATGACATCAAGGACCTTTCCGGTGAACAGGGGGAGTTGGTAAGGCATTTGCTGGGACTTGTGGATGAATTTGAGGCAATGCCCATGGATAACATTCCCCTCACCAGCATCATGCGTGAATTTATCGGCGGCAGCACCTTCAAAAAGAGTTTGTAAATATTTATTGGGAATAAAAAACTCCTGACGGATTTTTCCGCCAGGAGTTTTTTTAACAGTTGTTATGCGGTCAGTTCAGGGGTGTGTTCAAAGAATCCTGCTGCTCAAAAATGAAGGCGGGGGAAGGATAATAGAACTCACAATATTGGAAGCTGACTTCCTCTGTGGCAAAGCGTTTCAGCAGCGCCAAACTGGTGCGTTCTTCAAAATCAATCAGGTTGTCCTTGTTGATATCCGCATCCCGGACGATGACCAAAAGATAGGGTTGGGCCTCAGGAGCGTCCTCAGGCAGTTGGCTTCTGGGGGTAGTCAGGACGGGAACTATTTGCAAATCCCCGATGGGTTGCTCGTTTTCGTTCAACAGCCGGCAGCGGTACACATTGTCGTATAGGGTGCGGGCCAATTTTACGGTGTAACTGGAATTCATTTTTTTCTCCTTTTTTCGGTATAGTATATTTTGCTCTTCAGGCAAGATGGAAGGGAGCAATGACCCTTTCCAGAATACCCTTGATATGGGCGATGATGATGCCGTAATTGGTCATGGGGACCCGGGCATCGGCGGCGGTTTTGTAGCGGTACTGCATTTCCCGTTCCGTCAGCATGCAGCCGCCGCACTGGATGATGAGTTTGTATTTCTTCAAATCCAAGGGGAAGTCACCCCCGGAGGTGAAAGTGAATTTAGGTTCCTTGCCGGTATATTCCCTGATCCAGGCCGGCAGTTTCACCGTGCCGATGTCACCGCATTGGCGGTGGTGGGTACAGCCCTCGCTGATGAGGATTTGGTCCCCGTCTTGAATGTTCTCTAATGCTTTGATGCCTTGAACCGCCTGGGCCAGATTGCCCTTGCAGCGGGCAAAAAGAATGGAGAAACTGGTAAGGGGGATATCCTCCGGCAAAAGGGAGTTGACCTTTTGGAACACCTGGCTGTCGGTGATGACCAGCCGGGGCGGGGTCTTCAGGTTTTCTATGGCCTTCACCAGTTCTTCGGGCTGGGTGACCATGATGGAGCAATGTTTGTCCAAAAGTTCCCGCAACACCTGCTGTTGGGGCAGGATGATGCGGCCCTTGGGGGCACCCTCATCAATGGGGGTCACCAGCACAACTACGTCCTGGGGATTTAAAAGGTCTGCAATCAGAAACCCCTCCGGTTTGTTGGGCTTCAGCCGGGGGAGCAGGTTCTTCAGTTTTTCAATGTTCTCTCCGGTTTTGGCACTGACGGAAATGGCCGGATAGGGGAGTTTGATGCTCTGTATTTTGGCCTTGGGGGAATCAATTTTGTTGAAAACCAAAAGAAAATTGACACGTTTTTTGCCAAAAAGTTCAATGAGTTTTTCGTCCGTACGGGTGATGCCGGTTTCCGCATCAATCACCAAAATGCCGATATCTGTCTTATTGAGGATGTTCAGGGTCTTGGCGATGCGGAGTTTCCCCAGTTCCCCCTCGTCGTCCAGGCCCGGAGTGTCGATAATCATTACGGGCCCCAGGGGGAGCAGTTCCATGGTCTTTTGTACCGGATCCGTGGTAGTACCCTTGATTTCGCTGACGATGGCTAAGTCCTGGCCCGTGATGGCGTTTATCAGGGTGGATTTGCCGCTGTTGCGGTTGCCAAAAATCCCGATATGAATCCTGTCCATCTATTCCACTTCTTCCAAACGGGGGTTGGGCATATATTTTCTCCCTACCTTGGCGCAGGGCTTGCCGTCCACCATAACCACATCCGCCGTAAAATTGATATTGCCGTCAAAGAAACTGGAACCCACCGCATAGGTGTCAACCGGCACTCCTTCTGCTTCAAAGGCCTTGATGCGTTCCACATTGAAACCGCTGGAAACAATGATTTTCACATAGTCGAAACCCTCTTTATCCAGGGCCTGGCGTACGTTCCATACCAATTCCTTGCAAACCCCGGTGGGTGAGAACATGCCGTTGGGATTCTCTACGGATTTATCCACCATATTGGCGCTGGTGTCCAGCCGTACCCCGTAAAGTTTTCTGCCCAATTTTCTGGCTACTGCCAGGGAAGTGTTGACGCAATCGTTGTCAAAATCCACCAGGGCGATGCGGCTGACGGCGGAGTCGGCGGCAAGGGCGGCGTCTCCCGCATGGAGAAGCGCGCGGCGGCCGGCGTCGACTGCGTCGTCGTCGATTCCGCCCACGGTCACACCAAGGGCATCATGGATATGACGAAGTACATCGTCAAGCATTTCCCGAAGGT
>JAKSOM010000128.1 GCA_024405585.1 Acidaminococcaceae bacterium
TTATTGTAGAAAGGGCAATGGTCTGAGGTATGCTTATTCCTATGAAAAAGGCAACTTTGTTTGCCTTAAAAGAAGACCGTGACGCGCTACTCTTGGAATTGCAAAAGAACGGCGACCTGATGCTTATTTCCGACGGGGAAAAGAATCCACTGGAAGGGGCGGCAGAAATTTCCGATCAGTTGCAGCAAACAAAAGAGGTGTTGAAGTTTGTTGACTTGCACGCTCCGAAAAAATCCCTGTTTTCTGCAAAACCCACCGTTGCTTATGACCGTTTCCTGAAAGAAATTCAGGAAGGCGAAAAACTCACAAAGCAACTCAGTGAACTGTCCGAGCGTATTTCCACCAAACGCAACGAAGCGGCAACCATGCTGGCCCAGGTTGCGGCGTTGGATGCCTGGACGGACATGGACATTCCTTTGGAAGATCTTCAACCTACGGAGAATACCACTTATTTTGCAGGTTACATGGAAGATGCCCAGGTTCCTGTGTTCAAGGAGGATATTGCTTCCCTGAATGCGGAAGTTATTTCTTTTAAAGAAGCGCCTGAGGGCAGGGCACTGCTGATTTTTGCCCACAAGGATTCAGTGGCACAGGTCAAACACTTTCTGAAAGCGCATGATTTCCTGGATATGGTATTTCCAAAGCGTACCGGATTGGTTAAGGAAATCGCGGTTGATTTGACAAAGGCGGCCCAGCAGAAAAATACTGTGGCCGACGATTTGGAGGTGGAGGCAAAAACCCTTTCCGGCCGTCAGGGCGAGTTGGAACTTTATTATGACCAACTTGCCACCAAAGAAGAGCGTATGGCTCAAGGCGGTGCGGAAACGGATAAGACCTTCTACCTGGAGGGCTGGTGCAGGGCCGACCGGACCGGGGCAATTGAGAAAGCAGTTGCATCCGTTACGGATGCCTATGAACTCACTTTTCTTGATCCGGCAGAGGGCGAGATTCCTCCTTCCGTTATGGAAAACAATGCTTTGGTTAGGCCCTATGAATCAGTTGTGGAACTCTATAGCCGTCCCTTGCCGGGAACTATGGATCCCAACCTGTTCATGGCTCCATTCCACTTCATTTTCTTCGGTATGATGCTTTCCGATGCGGGCTATGGTCTAGTATTGACCGTGGCACTCTACATCCTTATGAAAGTTCTGAAACCGAAGGATTTTGTGGGCAAACTGACTATGGTGGTTCTTTTGGGCAGCATCAGCACAATTATCTGGGGGGCCGCTTTCGGCGGCTGGTTCGGTTTGGAATGGAAACCCCTACTGTTTGTGCCAATGAAGGAACCCCTGAAGATGCTGGCCCTGTGCTTCGGCCTTGGCGGTCTCCATCTTATTGTTGGTATTTGCCTGAAACTCTACAGCGATTTGAAGAGCGGTAATGTTATTGGTGCCATTGCTGATGAGGCCTCCTGGCTGATTATCTTTGCAGGGCTTGCCATGATGGCGGTTCTGCCCGGTGAAATCGGCAAGTGGACTGCGCTTTTTGGAGCGGCCATTATTGTGCTTTTCGGCGGTCGGGAAAAGAAAGGTATTTTCAGCCGCCTGATGAGCGGTGTGCTGAGTTTGTACAACATCAGCGGTTATCTGAGCGATCTGCTCAGTTACAGCCGTCTCTTCGCCCTTGGTCTGGCAACCGGCGTTATCGCCATGGTTATCAATACCATTGCGGGTATGCTGGCAGGTGCAGGTCCTGTAGGTATTGCCGCTGCGGTGGTGGTGCTTGTTGGCGGCCACATTTTCAATATCATTATCAATATTCTTGGTGCCTTTGTGCATAGTAGCCGTCTGCAGTATATTGAGTTCTTTGGTAAGTTCTTCCAGACCGGAGGCCGTGCCTTCGTCCCCCTGGCTCTCAGAACCAAGTACACAGATGTGACTAATTAAAATAATTTTATTTTTCAAGGAGGAAAAATCATGTTAAGTTTAGGTACAGCTTTAGCTTTCTTTGGTGCAGCAATTGCTGCAGGTCTTGCAGGTATCGGCAGCGCTATGGGCGTTGGTATTGCCGGTCAGGCAGCAAGCGGTGTAGTCAGTGAAGATCCTGACAAGTTCGGTTCCGTACTGGTATTGCAGGCGCTTCCCGGCACACAAGGCATTTACGGTCTGTTGATTGCCTTCATCATTGTGTTGAACATTGGCGCCATTGACGGCAACATTAAGGATTTGACACTATTCCAGGGTTTGAGTTTGCTGGCAGCCGGCATCCCCATCGGCATCGGCGGCCTGATGAGCGGCATTTATCAAGGTAAAGTTGCAGCCAGCGGCATTTATCTGACCGCTAAGCGTCCTGAGGAAGTTGGTAAGGGCATTATTTTGACCGCTATGGTTGAAACCTACGCAGTGCTCAGTTTGTTGATTTCCTTTATCATGGTCAACGGTGTTAAGTTCTGATTGGGAGGATTAACCCAATGGCAGCAAACAAGATTTTAGAAAAGATTCAGCAGGATGCGGCAGCCGAGGCCTCCATCATTCTTGAGGAAGCCAAGAAAAAGGCCACTGCAAATGCTGATAAGATTATTTCCGCTGCTAAGGTCAAGGTTGAAGAAATTCGTGCCCAGGCGAAAGCAGATGCGGAGGAGGCGGCACGCCGTCAGGTTCTTATTGCAGAACTTCTCTCCCGCAAGAACTCCCTTAATTCCCAAAGGGAAGTTATTGAAGATGCTTTCAGACAGGCCGCAGCCGAATTGAACAATTTGCCCCAGGCAAAATGGGAAACGCTGATTGCTGATATTGTTCTTAAAGCCGCCGAAAGCGGGGCTGAAGAACTGGTGGTTCCCAAAGCGGATGTTGAAAAATATGCGAACGGTTTTCTTGACAAGTTAAACAGTGCCCTTGCCGCAAACGGCAAATCCGGCAATTTGACTTTGGCAGAGGAAGCCGGCAACTTTGAGGGTGGTCTTATCCTCAAGGGTAAAAACAGTGATTATGACGGCTCCTTTTCCACTTTGCTCGGCCAGGTTCGGACAAATGTGGAAAAAGAAGTGGCAGCCATGCTCTTTACGGAGGTGAAATAGATGCCCCAGG
>JAKSOM010000129.1 GCA_024405585.1 Acidaminococcaceae bacterium
AGCCATAGTTACACCATAGTCGCCCGTAGGAGTCCGCCTGTCCCCTTCTTTGGTTTTGTCAATTCCCTTCTTCCCCAAAATAGCATTGCATTGCAAGGTTTCCTTCCATTTGTTGCCTGCACATTTTTCCAACAAATACAAAGTCCCCAACCTTGATCTCCTACGTGATTGCTCAACCAAAATAATCTGTTGTACATCCTGATTATCCTTGTACTTCTCAAGATACCCGTCTCCCAATCCGTAACTGGACGCTTTTTCCACCTTTACAGATGGATTTTTTGCATAGGCCCGTTCAACGCCGCAAAAAAATCCGGCACACATTGCCACCACCAAATACGATACAGTCCAACGCAACAATTTCATTTTTTCATCCCCTTCCAATATTCACTAATCCCTACTGCCGGCTTTATAACCCATCACAGTAAAACCTACAAAAGCAATCGAAGATAAATTATACCATTTATACCACAATAAAACAGACAAAGCACCTCCAATAATATCAAAATCACTCTTAATATCGGACCACTTTTAGTGAAAATAACTATATCTTATTTTGCCAATTTAACCCATCCATCAGAAAGATGTGCCATTTTCAGGTTCCCTATTTCTATAGGATGAGTTACTCTAATACTTATCCGGACCATTCCACCGTTTCTGTCCACTAACTTTTTGTAAGGACGAATGTTTGCACTACAGGAACTTTATGCGAACTTGTCAATTTCTTATACTCCCAATGGGTTATGGTTTTGGTTTTAATTAGAATCCGGTAGTATAATTTTCGGTGTATATTTTCCGGGAATCTTAGCCATATATCCAGGTCCATATCCGCCCATCACTTTTTCCAACTCTTCGTCCAACAATAAGTTCTCCTATGCGACATTTACCAACTCTTCTTTGGTATTACATTTTTCAATGCCTCAACGATCTTTTCGTTGAATTTGTTTTCATGTATTTTCATTCTCCATAATCTGTGCTTACGAATTTCCATTGAGCAGGAATCTGTGGAGCATCTGATTAAATGCCCAGTTGTCACCGGTTCCTGTTTTGAATTGGTTCATGGTAGCATCCAATTCGTCCGCATAATGGACGATGAAGGCCTCTTTGGTGCCGCAGGCCACGGGACTTCCCTTTTCCCCATCCCCATGATGACTAAGTATGATGTGTACCAGCGGTTCCAATATGTCCATGGGCATTTTCAGTTTTTCCGCCGCACTTTGCACCAGCATCACCCCCACCGCAATATGCCCCATCAGTCGGCCCGAACGGGTGTAGTCGAAACCGTAGTTGCTGGATATTTCCTTGGTTTTCCCGATGTCGTGAAGCAGGGCCCCAGCCACCACCAAATCCATATCCACATTCCCGATGGTTTCAGCCATACTTTTGGCCAAATTGGTCACATCCACCGTGTGTTGCAAAAGTCCGCCCAAATAGGCATGGTGGAGTTTTTTGCCGCCGGGGTTTTTAATGAAAAATTGATAAAAATCATTGTTGAAGATTGTTTGCACCAGGGTCCTGAGAACGGGATTATTAAGAGAGGCAATCAACTTTTTTAAGTTGTTTTCATATTGTTCATGGTCAAAATCACCTACTGGCAGCAGGTTGGAAACATCGTCCTCCGGCATCAAATTCGTTATTTTTTGCACCATTATCTGCAGTTTGGTTTCCGTGCCGCTATTGAATTTGTTGCCGTCCACCGCCCCGGCAATCATCATGGGTGCGGGCTGTTCCAGCCCTTTGAGTTTTTCAATGCTGGGCACATCAAAGGTTATGAAGCCCACCTGACCGGAGGAATCCTCCAAAAAACCTCTGCCAAAGGGTTTGCCCGTGCTGCCAAGGCCGATTTTTTGCACCCTTACGATAAACGCCGCATAAATTCTTTCACCGATTTTCATATTTGCTATCATCTTTTCACCTGTTTCAAATAACTTTCATTATTCTGGTTTCTTTGGCCAATAAGCATTCCAATCCGCTGAGCTTGGCAAATTTTGTCAACATGTCCTGCATGGCCGGCAGTTCCGTGCCCTGATGGGTGCCGTCAATCAGGTTCAGGCCTTGATAGGCACCTGTTTGGGCCTGATGGTATTTGATGTCCGCCGTGACAAAGGTGTCGCACCCTTGGGACATGACAATGTCCAGGAGGTCCATCCCCGCACCGCCGCAAACCGCTACCTTATGCACCTTCCTGCCCCCGTCAATATAGGTGACGGCGGCAAGGCCCAGGACATTTTTTACTTTTTGGGCAAATTCTTCCAAGGTTGTTTCCGGCAAGGTGCCCATTCTGCCCACTTTGACGCCGGTGTCCAAATATTTGATGTTTTTCAAACCCAAGGCCTTGGCCAAGACATCATTCACCCCGCCCTTGGCTGCATCCCAGGTGGTGTGGGCAGCAGAGACGGCAATTTTGTTTTCACTGCAGGTCAGGAGCAGTTCCTGCTGCCATTCATCGTCAAGGATTCTTCCCATTTTGCGATAAAAGACAGGATGGTGGGTGATAATCAGTGCCACCCTTCTCTCCGTGGCCTCCGCCACCACCTCCGGAGTCAAATCCAAGGCAAAAAGCACCTTGGTGACTTTTCGGTTCAATCTGCCCAGTTGCAGGCCGGGGTTATCCCACTCCAACTTCAGTTCGGCAGGGGCAATTTTGTTCATAATTTGGACAGCATCTTTAATAAGCATTTCGTCTCCTTGTATTTTTCACTGTTTATGGCTTCAGGGCTCTGTTCCATGCCGCCACAAACCCTGAGCAGAATATCCTTTTGTTTGGCAATCTGTTTGAGCAGCAGGGGATGTTGTTCCTGCAATAGTTTGGGTCCCAGCAAATAACCCACCCCAGCCGCAACCGTAACCGGGGCCCCGGCAGTAGCGACAATGATTTCATAAAGGTATTTGCCGTCCTCCACCAAATCCTCCGCCACTATCCCATAGCCCTCATCCTCAAGGGACCGCCGCAGTTTGTCCGCAGCAATCATGGGCTGCAGAAT
>JAKSOM010000013.1 GCA_024405585.1 Acidaminococcaceae bacterium
ATTGCTTCTTTTCGCTTAAACATATTTCCCTCCCTCGTATAATGTCAGCATTATAGCAAAAGCCGTGTACAAAAATTCGTACACGGCATCAAATGTTTTTATCAACAATATTTCTTTTGCAGATTTAGGACTACTTCCTTCATCTTATCCCTTAAAACTTGCGGTTTCAACACCTCTACATACATCCCGTATTGCAATAGCCAATAAACTATGGCGTGCTCATTGGTCCGGACTGTAATAACAATTTCCTCGCCCTTCAATGGACTAATTTCAATCTTATTTCCAAACCAATCCACAAAATCCGAAATCATGTCTTTTGTTGTCTTTATCTGCACCCTGATTGTTTTTCCGCTGAACATATAGATGTGCTCTGCCAAATGACGTGGCAGTTCACGGATATCCACCAATCCCCTTACATCCTTTTTATCCTTCGCTTTTGTGTCCAATACCCTGAGTTTGTCAATCCTATCCACCCGATAATAGCTTACATTATCATATTTGTCATAATTCCCCATCAAAAAATAAAAACCGTTAGCCACAATCAAATAATACGGATTAAGCAAATATTTTATTCCCGTTGAGCATAATTGCAGTTTCTCGTCATACTTCATATAAGAAAACTCAACTTGTTTTCTCTTATGAATCGCCTTATTCAGTTCATTCACATTCAACAAAAATCGCGGGTTTTTTGACCAGCCGATGCCGCCCACCATTTCCACTTCCGGCACCGACTTGCTAAAATGCTCATTACCCAATCCCTTAATTTTCTTCACCAGCCGCTTTGCTTGTTCTTTAGTCAAAGTTTTGGAGCATATCACGCTGTCAATCAGCATACGCAATTCCGCATCTTCAAACTCCCTACCCAACAAGCAATACCCGTCACTATCCCTATTGATATCATAATGCAACTGCTCAGCCAACATATCCAAACTGCTTGCCACAGTCCGCCTGTCACAAGTTAAATCATACTGCTTTTGCAAAATATCAACAATCTCCAGCTGAGTCAGACGATGTTCCTCATCCGTTTTCTCTTTCAAAATTTCCAATACTTCAAACGGTATTATTTTTTTATTATTCAAACTCTCTTCCATATTTTGTCGCAGTTTACCCCTCATCCGTCAGCTTCGCTGCCACCTTCCCCCCCAGGGTGAAGGTTTCTTTCGCTTTCATCTGACTTCCCTGCTCTAATCACAGGAACATTTTACCGAAATTTATAACTTCTAACTCATAACTTCTAACTTTAGGTGCGGACGAGAGTCACTGCCAACTGAAAAAAATCATGGCTCTGCCACATACAACGGATTGTCAGGCGGTGTCGGATAGTAACTCACAAATTCTGCCGGAGACATAATCAAAGGCCATTCTATATCTGCCTCAAGAAAATCCTTGTCGCCTGTAACTATCACGTCTACATTAGCAAAAATAGCCGCTCTCAGAATAGGTCTGTCCTTGATATCCCGTATCAGTGTTTCCGATTTAGTCAAAAAATTAGGTACTTCTACAATTTCCACTACCGAAGACAAAATACTTAAATACACTTCAAGTGATTTCATCTTGTCAGGGTATTTCTTACCGATCGTTGCTTCAAGTTCATCAATATTTTGCCGACAGATTACTGCTACATTCTCACCGCTTACCGCTTTAACAAAGGCCTTTGCAGCTGTTCCGTTTGGGCTTATGAAGGTGGAAAACAACACATTTGTATCAATAAACACCTTCATTTGCCATTATACTCCCCCCGTAACTCCTTGACCATGCTCATAATTTCCTCATCAGACATGCTGTTGGCATATTCCCTCATTTGTTTCTGCATATATTCCATAGCATATACCGCAGGATTAACCAACCGTACCGATTTGCCTTCAACAACAAAAGCTACACGGCTTCCGGGTTTAACCCCCATAATGTCACGTATCTCTTTTGGTATCGTAAGCTGACCCTTGGGCATAACTTTCGCAGTATCATAAATATTCAATGCTTCCATTTTGTTCTCCTTTATAGTAGTTAAAGTAGGAATTGTAGGTATATTATAAATTGAACAACAACTTTTGTCAATCATCTTTGCACAAAAACAGCGGCTGATTGCAACAATCAACCGCTGATAAATTTTTAATTTCTTGTCGCAGCGAGCGACCCCACCACCGCCAACACGCTCCCTTTGGCGGTCCCTGCCCCCCAAAGGGTGAAGGTTGCTTCCGCTTTCATCTGACTTTCCTGCTCTAATCACAGGAACTTTTTACCATTAATTTATAACTTCTAACTTATAACTTCTAACATAAAGTGTCAACCTAATTGCTCACCCCACCACCGGCCACCTAAAAACTTATCGCCGGTCCCTCCCCCTTTTAGGTGCGGACGAGGGTTACTCATAACAGCTCTCAGGTAGCACTCAGAACCTTAGCAAATCCTTGTAGGTGCTGAAAAGGGTGATGAAAATGATGATGCTGATGCCGGCATATTGGATGTATTCCATGGCCTTGTCCGGCAGGGGCTTGCCCCGCAGCGCTTCCAAGAACAACAATACCGCATGACCCCCATCCAATGCGGGCAGGGGCAAAAGATTGATGATGCCCAAGTTGATGCTCAAAAAGCAGATAAATTTCAGTACGGACATAAAACCCTTGGCCGCCACATCCCCGGCCACCACCGCCAATCCAATGGGGCCACTTAAATCCGCCGGGGCGGTGCCCATAATGATGCGGTACAACCCGTTCAGCATCATGAACATCACATTATAAGTTTTTTTCATCCCCATCCCGATGGATTCAAAAAAGCCGCAGGACCTGTGGGCGAAAACCGGCTGGATGCCGATGATGGCCCTTCCCAACTCCGCATTCATTCTGGGACGCATGGTATAATTTTGCACCGCACCGTTCCGCTCAGCGGCAATCTGCACCGGCTTTTCGCCATTGTCACGGATTTGGGCAATGACATCGTCCCAAGTGGTGACCGTCCTTCCGTTAATGGAGACAAGTTTGTCCCCAACCCGAAGGCCCGCCTGATAGGCCGCGCCCTCCTCCCGCACCGTCCCCAGTACGGATTTGTTGACAAGATATTCCACCCCGTCCACATAACTCATGCCTGCAAACAAGAAAATGGGCAGCAAAAAATTCATCAGCGCCCCCGCCACAATAACCAGCAACCTGGCAGGGACGGATTTGGAATTGTAGCCGTCAGGGATAATCTCCTCCCCCGGCTCCATGCCGGCAATTTTATTGTATCCGCCCAAAGGGATGCACCGCAGGGAATACAAAGTTTTGCCCTTCTGTTTTTTCCACAGGGCCGGACCGAAGCCGATGGCGAATTCATCCACCCGCATTCCCGTAAATCTTGCGGCCATGAAATGCCCCAATTCATGTACCGTCACCAATATGCCGATTGTAATAATCGCTGCAACTATGCCCATTCCCTTTTCACCACCAGACGGGTCGCCCCGTCCGCCGCCTCAATATTTTCCAAAGTACACTCACTGTTACCGAATTTGCCCACCATTTTTTCCGTAATCCGATAGATGTCCAAATAACTTATCCTGCCTTGAATAAACAGATTCACTGCTTCCTCATTGGCCGCATTGAAGACACAGGGCAGGATTCCCCCAGCCATGCCGCATTCCCGGGCCAACTGCAAAGCCGGGAAACTTTCCAAATCCGGCGCTTCAAAAGTCAGCTGATGCCTTTGCACCAAATCCAAGGTCTCAAAAGCATAGTCAAAACGCTCCGGCCAGCTCAAGGCATACTGTATGGGCAGCCGCATATCCGGATTGCCCAACTGGGCCAGCACGCTGCCGTCCACAAACTCCACCAGGGAATGCACTATGCTTTCCGGATGCACCAGCACCTTAATTTTGTCATAGGGCATATCAAAAAGCCAATGGGCCTCCATCACTTCCAGCCCCTTGTTGGCCAAAGTGGAGGAATCAATGGTAACCTTGGGTCCCATACTCCAATTAGGATGCTTCAGGCACTGCTCCAAAGTCACCTGCTCCAACTCAGCCCTGGTCTTCCCCCTGAAAGGTCCGCCGCTGGCAGTAATGATAAGATTCTTGACCTCCCCTTTTGCCCCGCCCCTCAGGGCTTGGAAAATCGCACTATGTTCGCTATCCACAGGAGTCAAGGAAACATTGTAATAAGCCACAGCGTCCATCACAATCTGACCCGCCGCCACCAGGGTTTCCTTGTTGGCCAGGGCAATATTCTTACCGGCAGCAATGGCCGCAAGGGTAGGTCTCAAACCGGCATAACCAACCATGGCCCCCACAACCGTATCCGCCCCGGGCCAGGTTGCCGCCTCCATAAGCCCCTCCTCACCGCAAAGGATTTTGGTGCCGCCGGTGTAGCGTTTCTGCAAACTTTTTCCCGCCGCCCCCTCCGTCAGCACCGCCACCTCTGGATGGCAAAGGGCAATCTGCTGTTCCAAAAGTGCATCATTCTTATGGGCCACCAGGCCCACAATCTTCAATTTATCCGGATTGGCCAACACCACTTCCAGGGTCTGACGACCGATAGAACCGGTACTGCCCAAAACAACAATCCTCTTCATTTCCACAAATTGCCATGCAATAATACGTAGTATGTCAAAGGTGCCGTAAAGAGCAAACTGTCAAACCTGTCCAACACGCCCCCGTGCCCCGGCAACAATTTGCCGCTGTCCTTGACCTCAAAATTCCTCTTCAGAACGCTTTCCACCAAATCCCCGATGGGAGCGGACACCGCAATCACAAACCCCATAATGTGGGCGTCAAATTGGCAAATTCCCAAAACGTGATGGGCCAACAAAATCACCAAAGACATACTTCCCAAATAGCCGCCAATGGCCCCTTCCCAGGATTTTTTGGGACTGACGCTGCAGAATTTATGCCTGCCAAATGTTATTCCTACAAAATAAGCAAAGGTATCACTGGCCCAAGTGCCGATGAGCACCGTCCAAAGCAGGGCCTCACCATACTCCATAGCACGCAAAAAGTGAACCTGAGGGCCCTGAACCGAACGAAGCAGAAGCACATGACTAAAGAGCAGACCGCAATACAGGAGACCGAAAACCGTCAGGGCCACATCCCCAGCCCAGTTTGCCTCCCCCCAATTACAGTGCCGCAACAAACCCTCAAAGCAAACCGCCACTAAGGCCACCACCAAAACCATAATCATTAGGGGGAACAGCAAATTGCGGTCACAATTATTGATACAAAACCAGCCCGTCAGCACCAGCAGGGCCAGCACCCCGCCGCCGCCGGTAATGCTGTAAACATGGAAACCCTTGTTGGCAGCCATTCTTTGCAACTCATACCAGGCCAGCATCCCCAACGTCAGCACCGCCAGGGCAAAAACAAAACCGCCATAAGTGACAATCCCCACTGCGGCCACAATACCAATTAAGGCAGTAACAATTCTTGTCAGCATACTATTCTCCTAACCCGCCAAAACGCCTTTCCCGGCCATTGAAATCCTCAATGGCCTGCTCAAGCATCTCCGGAGTGAAATCCGGCCAATAGGCCTCCGTGGTCCAGATTTCCGCATAGGCAATCTGCCACAACAAAAAATTGCTCACCCGCAAATCCCCACCGGTCCGGATAAGCAGATCCGGCATGGGAAGCCCCGCCGTATAAAGATTTTCCTCAATGAGTTTTTCCGAAATATCCTCTATTTTAACCCTACCCTGCTGAACTTCGGTGGCAATGGCTTTCACCGCATCCACCAGTTCCCTTTGGGCACCGTAATTGATTGCCAAATTCAAAACGATACCGGTATTTTTCCCGGTTTCATGCAACACCTTGTCTAATTTTTCAATGACCCCTTTGGGCAATTCCTGCCTGGCACCAATGAAACGCACCTGAACATTTTCCTTCATAAATTCAGGCAACTCCTTCACCAGATAGATACCCAAAAGATTCATAATGAAGTCAACTTCCAGCTTCGGCCTCTGCCAATTTTCCGTAGAAAAGGCATACACCGTCAACACCTTGACCCCCAGGGCATCCGCCGCCCTGACAATTTTTTTTAAGGTTTCCGCCCCCGCCTCATGACCTGCGGTGCGAACCTTGCCCCGGGCCTTCGCCCAACGTCCGTTGCCATCCATAATGATGGCGATATGTTGTGGAATAATCATCTTCTTCACTTTCCCAAATAACGCACAGTGCACCCTTGTATAAGGGTGCACTGTCTCTTTGGTTATTTGCTGATTGCTTGAGCGGGGCAATTTGCAGCGCAAGCACCGCATTCAACACATGCCTCACCAATTTCGTACTTGCCGTCTTTTTCTTTAATAGCTTGTACAGGGCAGTTTGCAGCGCAAGCACCGCAACCTAAGCATTTCTCCTTGTCAATCTTCAACATTTTGAACTCCTCCTTTCTCCAATAATTACATTTTATCAAATTGCCATAACCTCTTTTTCCTTGGCGGCTACAACAACTTCCAATTCCTTCATTCGCTTGTCCGTATTCTTCTGAATATCGTCAACGGCTTTCTTGGAATCATCCTCAGTGATTTCCTTGGACTTCTCCATTTTCTTCACCGCATCATTGGCATCACGACGGGCGTTGCGAAGGGTTACCCGATATTCCTCCGCCTTCTTGCCCACCAACTTCACCAATTCCTTGCGGCGCTCCTCCGTCAGTTGGGGAATGTTCAAACGTATTACCACCCCATCACTATTTGGGTTCAACCCCAAATCGGAAGCCATAATGGCCTTCTCGATGGCCTTCACCATGTTCTTCTCCCAGGGCTGAACGGTAATCAGCCGGGGTTCCGGTGCAGCCACATTGGCCACCTGATTAATGGGTGTGGGAGTCCCGTAATAATTGACATACACCTTGCTCAGACGGGCGGGATTGGCCCTGCCGGCACGGATGGTGGCCAAATCAACTTTCAAGGCATCAATGGCCTTCACCATTTTGTCGTCCATCTGTTTCAAAGCAACAGCTACTGGCATCTCATTTTCCTCCTATCAAAGTTCCTATCCTCTTTCCTTCGGCAGCCTTCAGAATATTGCCTTTTTTCTCAATATTGAAAACAACCAAAGGAATTTTATTGTCCATACACAAACTGATGGCGGTGGTATCCATAACGCTCAGTTTCTGTTGGATGACATCAATATAGTTAAGGGTTTCGTACAATTTGGCTGCGGGGTTTTTCTTAGGGTCGGAGTCATAAACCCCGTCCACCCCGTTCTTGGCCATCAGGATTACATCCGCCTCCATCTCCGCCGCCCTGAGGGCCGCAGTGGTATCAGTACTGAAGTAGGGATTCCCGGTACCACCGGCGAAAATGACCACCCTGCCCTTTTCCATGTGACGAATGGCCCGACGACGGATATAGGGTTCCGCAATCTGCCGCATTTCAATGGCGGTCTGCACCCTGCTGGGGACACCACTCTTTTCCAGGGCATCCTGCATGGCCAAAGAGTTGATTTCCGTGGCCAGCATCCCCATGTAATCCGCCATGGCCCGATCCATGCCCTTGTTGGCACCGGTGGCTCCACGCCAGATATTGCCGCCACCGTTCACCACGGCCACCTCAAACTTCTTATCCACCAAGGACTTGATTTCCTTGGCCAAATTGGCAACCACCAAAGGATCAATACCGAACCCCTGACCCCCGGCCAGGGCTTCACCGCTTAACTTGAGAATAACCCGCTTGTACTTCAATTGCGTCGGCATAGGCCTCCTCCTTTTTGCAAATTATTCTTTTTTATTCAGTAACCTGGTTCTGATGTGCAGTTCACGCAACTGCTTGTCGTCCACCGTATCCGGTGCCTGGGTCATCAGGCAGGAAGCGCTCTGGGTCTTCGGGAAAGCGATGACATCACGGATAGAATCCCGTTTGGCCATAATCATAATCAAACGGTCCAAACCGAAGGCCAGACCTCCGTGGGGAGGCGCACCATACTCGAAAGCACCCATCATGAAGCCAAACTTCTGCTCCGCCTCCTCCTCCGTAAGGCCGATGGCAGCAAAAATCTTCTTTTGAATGTCACGGCGGTGAATACGGATGGAGCCGCCACCTATTTCCGTCCCGTTGAGTACCATATCATAGGCCTTGGCATAAACCTTACCCGGGTCGGTAAGCAATTTGTCCAAATCCTCTTCACGGGGCATGGTAAAGGGATGGTGCATAGCCACCCAACGCTTGTCTTCTTCGGAATACTCGAACATGGGGAAATCCACAACCCAAAGGAAGGCCAGTTTATCCAGGTCAATCAGATTACGCCGCTTTGCCATCTCGATACGCAACGCACCCAGGGCCTGCACAGTAGTGGCCCACTTATCAGCTACCATCAAAATCAAATCGTTATTCTCCGCCTTGGCGGTGGCCACAATCTTAGCCATCTGCTCTTCACTGAAGAACTTGGCAATGGGGCTCTTCACGCTGCCGTCGGGCTGAATCTGAATCCAGGCCAAACCTTTGGCGCCGTAAATGCCCACGAATTCAACCAAACCGTCCAACTCACGGCGGGGAATAGCGGAATAACCCTTAACCACCAAACCCTTCACAACCCCACCGTTTTCGATAACGGTGTTAAACACCTTGAAATTGCTGCCCTTCACCACCTCAGTAGCATCGAAAAGGGGCATTTCAAAACGCAAATCCGGCTTGTCGCTGCCATAATTGTTCATGGCATCATCCCAGGTCATGCGGTAGAAGGGAGCGGGAATATCACGGTCCAAGGCACCCTTGAAAATGTGTTGCATCAGTCCTTCCATCATTTCCAGGATGTCGTCAACTTCCACAAAACTCATCTCAATATCCAATTGGGTGAACTCCGGCTGCCGGTCCGCACGCAAATCCTCATCCCTGAAGCAACGGGCAATTTGGAAATACCTCTCCATGCCCGCCACCATCAAAATCTGCTTAAAAATTTGGGGGCTTTGGGGCAGAGCGTAGAACTTGCCGGGATTTACACGGCTGGGGACCAAATAATCACGGGCACCCTCAGGCGTGGACTTACACAGCATGGGGGTCTCAATCTCAATGAAATCCCTGCTGTCAAAATAGTCACGCATCAATTTGGTAACCTTGTGACGGAGAATGAGATTTCTCTGCATCTCCGGACGGCGAAGATCCAAATAACGGTATTTCAGACGGAGGTTTTCGTCTGTATCAATGTCGTCCTGAATATAGAACGGGGGCGTCTTGGCCGGGTTCAGCACATCAATACCGTCCGCCACCACCTCAATCCTGCCTGTTGCCAAGTTAGGATTGATGGTAGCTTCGTCACGGAGACGAATGGTACCGCTGACCTTAACCACATATTCATTGCGGATATCCTCAGCAACCTTGAAATCAGCACCGCTGGTCTCAGGGTCTGCCACCACCTGTACGATACCGCTGCGATCACGCAGATCCACGAAAATCAAACCACCATGATCCCTGCGCTTGGACACCCAACCGCAAAGAACCACCTTTTTGCCTGCGTCCTCCACAGTCAATCTGCCACAATGGGCATTGCGTTTTGCACTAATCATTTTTTCACCTCTAATAGTTCATTGATAATATTTTCCAAAGCGACTTCCTTCTGCTCCGAAGTTGCCATATCCTTAAGGGTTACGCAACCGCGGCCCAATTCTTCATCGCCGAAAATTAACACATTCTTCGCCCCGGACTTATTGGCCTTCTTCATCTGGGACTTCATACTGCCGCCGGCCAAATCAAACTCCACCTTCATACCCTGATGACGCAATTCTGCCGCCGTCCTGAACACCTGGGACAAGGTCCCCTTACCCATGCTCACCAAATAGGCCTCACAGGCATCCGCCTCCGCCGGCAACAGGTTCTGCTTCTCCAAAGCCAGCATCACCCGCTCCAAACCCATGGCAAACCCGATACCGGGAGTTGCAGGACCGCCAATTTCCTCCACCAATCCGTCATAACGGCCGCCACCTGCCACCGAACTTTGGGCACCCAAAGGAGGATACTGAATTTCAAAAGCGGTCTTGGTGTAGTAATCCAAACCCCGCACCAAATTACTGTCCAACTCGTATTTCACTCCTGCCCCGTCCAAAAGTTGCTTCAACATAGCAAAATGCTCTGCACAATCATCGCACAAGCATTCGGACAAGCAGGGTGCATCCTTGGCAATCTCATGACATTTGGGATTCTTGCAATCCAAAAGCCGCAAAGGGTTACGGTCAAAACGGCTGCGGCAATCCTCGCAAAGTTCCGCCAAATGGGGCTGGAAATACGCCCTCAATTTCTCACCGTAGGCGGGACGGCATTTTTTGCAGCCCACGGAATTAATCTTCAGCTGCAAATCCTTCAATCCCAGTTTGTCCAAAATTTCCAAGGCCAAAAGAATCACTTCCGCATCGGCCACAGGACCCGGTGTGGCCAGGCACTCCACCCCGTATTGGTGGAACTCACGCAAACGGCCGGCCTGAGGCCTGTCATAACGGAACATGCTGCCGATATAAAACAACTTGGTAATCTGGCCGTCACCATAGAGTTTGTGTTCCACATAGGCCCGGGCAGCGCTGGCAGTATTCTCCGGACGCAGGGTGATGCTCCGCTCCCCCCTGTCCAAAAAAGTATACATTTCCTTATCCACCACATCCGTGGCATCCCCGATGCCACGTTTAAACAGTTCCGTATGCTCAAAAGTAGGGGTACGCAGCTCCTTAAAACCGTAGCGTGCGCTCACCTCCCGCAAAACATTTTCCAAATAATTCCAGGCCAAAACCTCGCCCGGCAAAATATCCTTCGTCCCCCTGGGGGCAGTTGTCAACATCCTCTTACACTCTCCTATCCACTACACTCTACCCACTATGCACTATCATACACTATCCTCGTGCCACAATTCTTTGTACAACACCCGGTAAACCCCTGCCACAGGCACTGCAAAAAGCATACCCAAAATGCCGAAGAGTTTGCCCCCGATCATCAAAGCAATCAGCAATACAACCGCCGGCAAATCAATGGTTTTGCCCATCACCTTGGGCATCAGCACATTGGCATCCACCATATAGTACAAAGCGTAAAACGCACCCACATACACCGCCAAACTAGGACTGCTCTCCATAGCCGTGAAAATTGCCGCCACCGCTCCAAATACAGGTCCGAACACCGGAATGGTCTCCCCAACAATGGCCAAAAAACCGAAAACCAAAGCATAGGGTAAACCCAGAACCAGGCAACCGGCAGCAATCACAACACCGCTGATGAAGGACAATTTTCCCAAACCGACCACATAGTCACCCAAAGTGTCCCCCAACCGTACCAAAATCCTTTCCACCCTCGGCCTGACCTCAGGGGTAAAAAGATGTACAAACATCTCACACAGTTCCCGTCTGTCTTTCAGAAAATAAAAGCTCAAAAACGGCACTACAATCAAACCGACCAAATTGGCCACAATACTGATACTGGAAGAAACCAAACTCCGAAGCATATTGCCAAGAATACCCATAGTCCAACCGATGGCCGCATCCGCAATATTGGTCAAATTACTGGGAAGACGGGGATAATTGCCGTCCCTGAGAATTTCCTGCCAATCCTGCACCTGGGCTCTTTGGGCGTACTCCGGCAAATGGGCCGCCAACTCATTCAACTGACTGAACAGCGGCGGTGCCACCACCGCCACAAGAACTGACATAAAAATACCGAAAATAACAAAACTCAAGAAAATGGCAACACCCCTGGGAATACGGAACAAACCCCGCCCCACTGTCAGTTTCTCCAAAACATTCACAATGGGGGCCAAAAGAAAACTCAGGGCCAGTGCCAAAAAGAAGGGGAACATAAAACTCCCCAGAACATAAAGCACATAGGAGAAAAACAGGGCCACCCCTGTCTTGAACACTATACTTTTACGGAATTCGGAAAATTCAATCATTGCAAAAAAGGATTGCGTCTTTTCTCCCACTCCACCGTAGTGGAAGGACCATGGCCGGGCAACAACCTGGTCTCAGGAGACAAAGTCAAAATCTTCTCCTTGATACTGCGAATCAGGCCGTCATAAGAACCGCCGGGGAAATCCGTCCGTCCGATGGATTCGCAAAAAATCGTATCTCCACAAAAACATACATCAGCACACAGCAAACAAACCCCGCCGGGAGTATGTCCGGGAGTGGCCAACACCTTGAACTGCAGCCCCGCCTCCTCCACCGCTTCACCATGCCGGAAAAAAGCATCCGCAGGAGGACAATGCAAATCCATCCCCATAAAAGCAGCCAAACTGCTCTCCGGATTGGAGAGCATAGGGGCATCTTCTTCACTGATATAAACCTTGGCCCCGGTGGCAGCATGCACCTCTTCCAAAGCCCCAATATGGTCCATGTGACCATGGGTCAGGAAAATGGCCTGCACCTTGGCTCCGGACCTATTTATCATTTGGGCGATAATTTCCGGGCTTCCCCCCGGGTCCACCACCACCGCCTCATTATTCTCTTCGTTCACAACCAAATAACAATTTGTACCTATAGGAGCTACTTCACTTTGATAAATCTTCATACTGCCTCCACCTTACGCCATATTTCTTCATCAACATATAATACAATATAATGTGACAAAGTGCAAGGACAAATTTTCACCCCTTCTTCTTTGCTATCTCCTCCAACAAGGCCATCAGCTTGGCAATTTTGGCATCCTGTTCCGCCATTTTGTTCTTCATACTCTGATTTTCGGCAGTAAGAATATTTATTTTCTCGTTTTGGGCCGTCAACTGCCTTACCATTACCGCCTTGCTGGGCAGTTTCGTCCCTACATGTCTGTCAAGGGCAAAATTCAAACCGATATTGAACATGTTATTATCATTTCCCACCGCAGTGCCGGCATTCATCATCACCCTGTCACTGAAACGGTAAAACATCCCCACTGCCGCCGCTTTCTCGCTACGGTATGCGCCAAGCCCTGCGCTGAAGGTCAGCTTGCAATCCTCATCGTACACCGGATGCATAGCCGCCAGGGCCGCCGCCCCGGCACCAACCTTGTTGATACGTGTGCCCATACGGTCAATTTGATTGTGTATGCCTGCCACATCCCTTTGCAAATCCCGAAACTCCCTCCCAGTGCCGGAAGTGCCGAGCAAATCGTTTACCTGGGCCAAATTTACGGCATCCGTATCTGTAACGGCCTTCGCCACATTCACAATCCGCCGCTCCCCGTTTGGTGTGCCTACACTGACAGTATTG
>JAKSOM010000130.1 GCA_024405585.1 Acidaminococcaceae bacterium
AAACCCGGACAACCAGATTGTGGCGGCAGTGGTGGAAGAAGATGTGGCCTTCGGTTTGGAAAATGTGGGGGTGCCGGGGCTGGAAATTTGTGACCGGGTCACCGCCGCTTTGGATGAAGTGGGTATGCTGGACTATGCCAAGCATGCCCCCCACCGGCTCAGCGGCGGCCAAAAACAGAGGGTGGCCATCGCAGGGATTTTGGCCCTGGAACCCAACTGCATCATCTTTGACGAACCCACCGCCATGCTGGACCCAAAGGGCCGCAGGGATGTGGTGGCTACGGTGCTGCGGCTGAACAGGGAAAAACACATTACGGTGATTTATATCACCCACAATATGGAAGAGGCCATGCTGGCGGACCGGGTGGTGGTGATGGACAGGGGCAAAATCGCCTTCGCCGGTACCCCTGTTGATGTATTCAGCCAGGTGGAAAGATTGCAAAAATTGTCGCTGGAAGCACCCTTTGCCGCCCGTTTGCAACGGGAACTGGGGCATCAGGGGAGGATGGGCTCACCGGTGATTACCAATAAGGAGTTGGCAGATATCCTATGTTCGTAAAATTGGAAAATTGTTCATTTACATATATGGCCGGTACCGCTTTTGAACAAACTGCGGTGCAGGATGTCAGTTTGGAGCTTAAGACGGGGGAATTGGTGGCCCTGGTGGGCCACACCGGCAGCGGCAAAAGCACCCTGGTGCAACTTATGAACGGTCTTTTGCATCCGGATCGGGGCAGTGTTGAGGTTGACGGAATCAATTTGCAGGGCAAAACCAAGGAGGCCAAAGCCGCCGCCAGGAAGGTGGGCATGGTCTTCCAATACCCTGAACATCAGCTCTTTGCGGAGACCGTGTATGAAGATATTGCCTTTGGCCCGAAAAACATGGGCATGACCGGGGATAAAATTGATGCTGCGGTGAAATTCGCCTTGGAATTTGTGGGGTTGGATTTTGAAACTTTCAAGGGCCGGAACCCTTTGCAATTGTCCGGGGGGCAGATGCGTAGGGTGGCCATCGCCGGGGTGGTGGCCATGGGGCCCAAGTATTTGATTTTGGACGAGCCAGCGGCGGGGCTGGACCCCAAGGGCCGCAGACAAATCCTTGAGCAGGTTTTGGATTTGCACAAAAAACAGGACATGGGCATCATCATCGTTACCCATAGCATGGAAGAGGCGGTCCGGGCGGAACGGCTTTGGGTCATGGATGGGGGCAGGATTTGTTTTGACGGTGAACCCCGGGAGTTTTTCCTCAATCATCGGGAGGAACTGCTGGGATTGGGGTTGAAGGAGCCGGATTTTTATGAATTCTATCATTTGCTCAGGGAGAAGGGAATGAATTTGGAATTGCCGGAGAATGAGCAAATGCTGGTCAGGGAAATAAAGAAAGCCAAGGGGTGGAAATAATGCTTAGTGAAATAACTCTGGGGCAGTATTTCCCCGGCAATAGCTTTATACACCATTTGGACCCAAGAACCAAATTGTTAGGGACGATCATCTATATTGTGGCTCTGTTTTTGGCTAAAACGGCTTTGGCCTACGGTATAGTGGTGGGCTTCGGATTTTTTGTCCTTTTTGTCAGCCGGCTGCCAGTGCTGATGGTGCTGAAATCCTTGAAGCCGGTCATCTTTATTTTGGTGATTACTCTTATTATTCATGCCCTGTCCTATCCCGGTCAGGAAATTGTTTGGCAATGGAAATTTTTTACCGTTACTAAGGAAGGGTTGGACGAGGGGCTGAAAATGACGGTGCGGCTGATTATGCTCCTGCTCTTCAGCAGTGTGCTGACCTTCACCACTTCGCCGTTGATGCTGACGGACGGCATAGAAAAACTTTTGCGCCCCTTCAAAAAAATAGGGGTGCCCTCCCACGAAATCGCCATGATGATGACCATCGCCCTCCGCTTCATCCCCACTTTGCTTGAGGAAACGGACCGGATAATGAAGGCCCAAACCGCCCGGGGTGCGGATTTCGGCAAGGGCGGCCTGTGGGGCAGGGTGATGAATATGTTTGCCCTGATGGTGCCCCTCTTTGTCAGTGCTTTCCGCAGGGCGGAGGAATTGGCTGTTGCCATGGAGGCCCGTTGCTATCACGGGGGCGAGGGCAGGACCAGAATGTATGAACTGCATTACCACAATGCTGATTTTGTGGCATATATAGTTATGTTGGTATTGGTATTAGTTGTAATACTGACGAAGGAGGTGCAATTATGACTAATCGGGAGAAAATGTATTTGGAGCGGGGCAGAAAATTGGTGGATGTCCTGCAGGGGAAAGGGTTTGAAGCCCAAATTGTGGAACATAAGGAAGAGGTGCCCGCCAAGGTCCTGGCCCTCATCCCCCAGGATCATGTGGTCTCCTGGGGCGGCAGTGTCACCCTGGATGAGTGCGGCGTATTTGAAGCGGTGAAAAAGGAGCGGAAGGTTATTGACCGGGATACGGCCAAAACCCCTGAAGAAAGGACTGCCAAACTGCATGAGGCCCTTCTCAGCGACACATTTCTGATGAGTGCCAACGGCATCGGCATGGATGGCACCCTGGCCAATATTGACGGCACCGGCAATCGTTTGGCGGCGTTGATTTACGGACCCAAACAGGTCATCGTGGTGGCGGGCATGAACAAGGTGAGACCCAACGGGGAACAGGCCATGCAAAGGGCCTGGGATGAAGCCGCACCCATGAATATGCAGCGGTTCCCTCAAAAGAAATGCGGCTGCAGCGGTACAGGGGTATGTGTGCAATGCAACAGTGCGGACAGCATCTGCAACCAGTTCCTTCTCACCCGCCGTTGCAACCCCAAAGGCAGAATCAAAGTCATCTTAGTGGCAGAAGATTTGGGCTATTGAGTTTAGCGGATAGGCCTTAGGCCTTAGGCAATAGCAGTAACCCTTGCCTTCCCCTCGGGGGGAAGGGGGACCGGGCAGATTATAATACGAAGTGCAACACCCAAAAAAGTGGACTGCACAACGATT
>JAKSOM010000131.1 GCA_024405585.1 Acidaminococcaceae bacterium
AACAGGAAGGCTCTGGAAGACTGTCAGAGGAACATCACCGGTTCCGGGGGGCATATCCACAAACATATAGTCTACATCTTCCCAAATTACATCGGTCCAGAACTGCTTGACTGCACCGGCGATTACAGGGCCTCTCCACACAACTGGATCTGCTTCATTCTGAAGAAGCATATTTACCGACATAATCTGAATTCCGCTTCTTGACTCAGCCGGATACATGATAGTACCGTCACCCATTATTGATCCCTTAATTCCAAAGGCCTTGGCACGACTACGGATATAGGTCAACCCCGCCCGGGCTGATTCCTTCATCACATCTCCCAGCTGACCGGTCAGCGTCAGGTGTCCCTCACCGGGATAAGCAAGCACTTCCACCTTCAGAAGTTCCCCGCCCACACTGGTCCAGGCCAACCCGTTCACAATGCCAACCTCACCCGCCACCTCATCCTTATCGTGAATATAGATAGCCGGTCCAAGAAATTTGCCCAAATTACGACTGTTAATCTTAGCACTTTTGATTTCACCGTGTACGATTTTGTAAGCCACCTTGCGGCAGAGGTCCGCCAATTTCCGCTCCAGATTACGAACACCGCTTTCCATAGTATAATCACGAATAATCTTATGGATTGCTCCCTCATCCACCGTCAGAACACCCTTGGAAATTCCGTTGGCTTCCTGCTGCCGGGGCAGAAGATGCTGCTTGGCGATTTCCAGTTTTTCATCCTCGGTATAGCTGGTAAGTTCGATAACCTCCATCCTGTCCTGCAAAGCAGGGGGCACCGTTTCCATGGAATTGGCGGTGACAATCCAAAACACCTTGCTCAAATCAAAGGAAAACTCAATGTAATGGTCGCTAAATTTGTCGTTCTGGGCCGGGTCCAGGGCCTCCAGCAGGGCACTGGAAGGGTCACCATGGGAATCATTGCCCAATTTGTCGATTTCATCCAAACAAATCAAAGGATTCAAACAACCACAACTCTGCATACAATGAATGATACGGCCGGCGATAGCGCCAATATAGGTGCGACGATGCCCCCGTATTTCCGCCTCGTCCCGCACTCCGCCCAAACTCAGGCGTTCAAACTTCCGGCCGATGGCTTCCGCAATGCTGGGCGCCAGGGAGTTCTTGCCCACCCCCGGGGGGCCCACCAAACAGATGATGGGGGCCTTGCCATCCTGCTTCAGGGCACGGACGGCAAGGAACTCCAAAATTCTCTCCTTAACCTTTTCCAACCCGTAATGATCCCTGTTCAACACGGTTTCCGCATGCTGAATGTCATAATTCTCCTGCTCCGTCCTGCCCCAGGGCAATTTCAATAGGTTGTCCAAATAATCACGAATGACGCCACCCTCCGGGGTGGTTGTGGGGAGTTTTTCCAGACGATGCAATTCATCTTTGATTTTTTGTTGCACATCCTTGGGCAGGGGCAGTTTCTCCGCTTTTTTGCGGTAGTTCACCACCTCGTCCGCCACATCCTCACCATCACCCAGTTCCTTGTGAATGACCTTGATCTTTTCCCGCAGATAGAACTCTTTCTGATGCTTATCGATATTGGTCCGGGTCTCATCTTCAATGGTTTTCCTCAATTTGGCGTATTCCAGTTTTTCCGTCAAAAGGTGGAGCAAATGGATGAGCCGGCGTTTCACATCCACCTCACCCAAAATATTTATTTTCTCCTCCAAAGATATGTTCAGATAACCCGCAATCATATCCCCCACCTGAACCGGATTCTGTTGTTGCTGCACTATCTTGACCAGGTCGGGCTGCACCTTTTTTGTCAAATCATTCCACTGCACAAAGGACTCCAAAAGCATAACCCGAAGCACCGCCTCATCCGCCGTGGACACCCGCATAAAACTCAAAATTTCAAAGGCCGCATCAAAATAGGGCTTCTCTTCCGTGGCATCCTGAATATCCTGAAGGGATACCCGTTCCACCCCTTCCACCAGCACCCGCACCACCCCGTTGGGCAATCTCATATACTGCTTCACCTCTGCCAAGGTGCCATAGGTGAAAAGCCCCTCCGGAGCCGGCTCATTGTCCTCGTCCCGCTTTTGGGTAACCAAAATCAGCCGCCGCTGGCCTCCGGCCACGGCTTCCAGGGCCTTAATGGACTTGATTTTTGATATATCCACGTTAATCAACATGGCGGGGTAAATCACAGAACCCCTTACTACAACTAACGGTAATCTGTTGGCTAAATCCATAATCTTCCTCACTATTTGACAAAAAACGGGAATGCAGGCATTCCCGTTCACTCATTTCTCAAGTATTAACTCCGGTTGTTGCTTTTGGGTAACAGTTTCTCCGGTGATAATGACTTTCTTAATCTCCGGCTTGCTGGGAATATCATACATCACATCCCGCATAATATTTTCAATGATGGCCCTCAGGCCGCGGGCACCGGTTTTCCTCTTCAGAGCCAGGTCCGCAATGGCATCCAATGCCTCCGGCTTGAATTCCAGCTCCACCCCGTCCATGGCCAGCATGGCTTCATACTGCTTGACCAGAGCGTTCTTGGGCTCCGTAAGAATCTTCACCAAGGCCTTCTTATCCAGCTGCTGCAAACTTACAACTGCAGGCAAACGGCCGGTAAACTCCGGAATCAAACCGAACTTAATCAAATCCTCCGGCTCCACCTGGGCCAAAATCTCATCCAAAGAAATATCGTTCCTGCTGCGGACATCTGCCCCAAAACCCATGCTCTTCTTCCCCACACGGGACTTGATGATGTTCTCCAGACCGGCAAAAGCACCGCCACAGATGAACAGGATATTGGTGGTATTGATTTGGATAAGTTCCTGCTGGGGATGCTTGCGTCCGCCCTTGGGGGGAATGCTGGCCAATGTACCTTCCAAAATTTTCAGCAAGGCCTGTTGCACCCCTTCGCCAGAAACATCACGGGTAATGGAAACGTTCTCACCCTTCT
>JAKSOM010000132.1 GCA_024405585.1 Acidaminococcaceae bacterium
ACCGCATTCACCTCCGCCCGCATATTGCGGATTGCACCGATGGTTTCCATGATGGACTGCATAAGTTTTTCCGCCCCATCGTCAACCTTGGCCGCATCGCAACGGGGCCACTCCGCCAACATAATGGTATCCCCCTCATGGGGCAGGCATTGGAAAATTTCCTCCGTAATGAAGGGCATAAAGGGATGCAACAACTTCATGGCTCCGGTCAGCACCTCCGCCAAAACATGCTGAGCCCTGGCTCTCGCCTCTTCCCCCTCATGACCATAGAGACGGGGTTTGGCCAACTCGATATACCAGTCGCAAACTTCGCCCCAAATGAAATCATAAATCATGCGGCCCGCTTCGCCCAATTCAAACTTCTCCAGCATCTTGGTAACGCTGTCCGCAGTGTGCTGCAGACGGCTCAAAATCCACCTGTCGGACAAATTCATGGGTGCCAGTTTGGCCGCCTTGCTGTAGCCCTCCATATTCATCAGGGCAAAACGGCTGGCATTCCAAATCTTGTTGGCAAAATTCCTGGTGCTTTCCACCCTCTCCCAATAGAACCGCATATCGTTGCCGGGGGTATTGCCGGTAATAAGCATAAAACGCAGGGTATCCGCACCATATTTTTCAACCACTTCCAGCGGGTCAATACCGTTGCCCAGGGACTTGGACATCTTACGGCCCTGACTGTCACGTACCAGACCATGAATGAACACCTTGTCAAAGGGCCTGTCCTTCATAAACTCCATGCCCATGATAAGCATCCGGGCAACCCAGAAGAAAATTATATCGTAACCCGTCACCAGCACGCTGGTGGGGTAGAACTGTTTCAACAAATCCGTTTTTTCGGGCCAGCCCATGGTGCTGAAGGGCCACAGGGCGCTGCTGAACCAGGTATCCAAAGCATCCTCATCCTGATGAACTTTGGTGCTGCCGCATTTCGGGCACTTGGCCAAATCCGTCCGGGAGGCCTGCATCTCGCCGCACTCATCACAATACCAAACGGGAATCCGATGGCCCCACCAAATCTGACGGCTGATACACCAATCCCGGATATTATCCATCCACCCGGTATAGGTCTTGGTGAAACGCTCCGGCACAAACTGGGTGTGCCCGTCCAAAACGCAATCCACCGCCGCCTTAACCAACGGCTCCATCTTCACGAACCACTGGGTGCTTACCAGGGGCTCCACCACATTGCCGCAGCGTTGGCAATGGCCAACAGCATGGGTATGGTCATCAACCTTAATCAAATAACCCTGCTCCTCCAAATCCCGGCAAAGCGCCTTGCGGCATTCATAGCGGTCCATACCGGCATACTTCGGCCCGCAAACCTCCGTCATCCTGCCGTTCATACCGATAACAACAATATTCTCCAACTTGTGACGGATACCCATCTCGTAGTCGTTGGGGTCATGGGCAGGAGTGACTTTCACCGCACCGGTACCAAACTCCTTATCCACGTAACTGTCCGCAATAATGGGAATCTCACGATTTACCAGGGGCAAAAGCAAACGCTTGCCCACCAAAGCGGTGTAACGCTCATCCTCAGGATGGACTGCCACCGCCGTATCACCCAACATGGTCTCAGGACGGGTGGTGGCAATTTCCACAAACTTCCCCGGCTCATCAATAATAGGATAGCGGATATGCCAAAAATGCCCCGCATCCTCCTTATGCTCAACCTCAATATCGCTGAGGGCCGTATTGCAATTTACACACCAATTGGTAATACGGGTGCCCTTGTAAATCAACCCCTTCTCGAAAAGGGTGCAGAAAACCTCCCGAACCGCCCGGCTGCAGCCCTCATCCATGGTGAAACGCTTCCGCTCCCAATCGCAGCTGACACCCAGGGACTTCAACTGATTGATAATCCTGTCACCATATTTCTCTTTCCACTCCCACACCCGGCGCAGGAATTCCTCACGGCCCAAATCGTAACGGGTCTTGCCCTCGTTCTTCTTAATCTCTTCCTCAACCTTGATTTGGGTGGCCAGCCCCGCATGGTCATAACCCGGCATCCAAAGGGTGTTGTCGCCCATCATCCGGTGCCAGCGAATCAAAATATCCTGCAAAGTGTTGTCCAAAGCATGCCCCATATGCAACTGGCCGGTGATATTGGGGGGCGGAATCACAATGGAAAACACCTGTTTGGAGGGCTCCACCTCCGCATGGAAATAGCCATGCTCCTCCCAGAATCTGTACCATTTCTTCTCCACCGCCTGTGGATCATAAGTTTTCGGAATATTATTCTCAACGGACATCTTTTTCTTCCTCCTAATACATACTATATAATCTTGTATTGTAACACAAAAAAACGGATATTTCTATCCGTTTTTTGCGTTTCACAAACTTTTTCACACCGCCCTTACCGGCACAGGCAAACCTTCCTCATCAATAATCCACCGCATTCGCAACAACCTTGCCGAGAACAACCCCCAAAATCACCTTGCCCAAGGAAATATCCCTGTCGTCACGGTCATAATGATGGCCGGGGGCGTGTCTTACCACATGCCGGGGAGCGTGCTTTGCATGATGGACAACCACCTTGGGGGCTTGCCGGTGAATCCGATGTACCTGACGGGGCGGCTTGTGTGCTCCGCCCTTGGGTGCCGCCAAAGCACTGCTGCCCAAAGGAGCCAAAAACATCAAACTCATCATCCCAACTGCCGTAATCTTATTCAAAATCTTTTTCATCATCCTTACCGCCTTTCTCTTTCGTTACTGACCAAAGTATACCCAAAAAATGTGGCAAAAATATGACGAAAATTCTTTCACGTAAAAAAGTTTGCAACGTCAAAAAACGATTTTGCCGTTACGTAACATTTGGAAAATGTTACGTAACGGAACTTTCCCATTTTCACGATTGGAATAAATATCCACCGGCATAGCCGGTGGTTTTTCATTTTCGGGCATAGCCCTCAT
>JAKSOM010000133.1 GCA_024405585.1 Acidaminococcaceae bacterium
AAAAGGGGGTGATGCTTATGAAGAATTTTGATTTCAAAGACCTCATGGCCTTTGGAATGTTTCTCTTGGCATTGCTGACATTTATCTTTAATTTCAGTGGACGCTATTAATCATAAGAAAAAACCACCCAAACAGTTGACCCCTGTAGGTGGTTTTTTCTTAATCATTTTCTAGGGGGCAATCCCACTTGTGGGCGGGCACCTCACTTTTTTATGCCCTCATTCTACCACAAAACACACATCATGTCAAACGCAATACATTAAATTTTCCCTACCCTTGGATTTCACCCCCTCCATCAAGAAGGGGTGGCTTACGAAGCAAGACGGGGTGGGTCGCTCGCTTCACAAAAATTCTCCCAAGAAAAAATATTTGGAACGTGAAAAAATGATTTCGCCGTTACATAACATTTGACAAAAGTTACGTAACGGAACTTTCCCATTTTTACAAAATCAACAAAAAATTCCTCCGCTTTCAAGCGAAGGAATTTTTTTACAACTACTATCTTCTTGTCGCAGTTTACCCCTCATCCGTCAGCTTCGCTGCCACCTTCCCCCCGAGGGGAAGGCAAGAAACTTCGCACACCGCTGACCTCCCTAACACCTGAAAGCTGAAACCTAACACCTAAAATCGCATCAATCTTTGGTTATTTCAGCCACCAGTTCGGCCAGGTGCTTTTTGCTGACGAGACCTTTCAATGCCGCCTTTGCTTCACCCTTGTAAAAACCAATCAGGGTGGGGACAACTTCAATACGATATTCGTTGGCCAGCTCTTCCTGGGCATCAATATCCACCTTGCCCACAATCACCTTGCCCGCATTTTCCCCGGCAAACTCCGCCAGGGTGGGGGCCAGCATTTTGCAGGGGCCGCACCAGGTGGCAAAAAAATCCACAATCACCGGCAATTTTGCTTCCAATACTTCCTTGGCAAAATTTTCTTTAGTAATAACAACTTCCATTTTCACACCTCCAATTTTTATTTTGACTTGTGGTACAACAAGCAATGGCAAAAGCCCTCAAATTCCGGATCCGCACATTGGTCACGAAATTCCTTACACATACATTTGGTGTCCTCGTTTTGGGTCCTCCGGCAGGGGCAGTAGCCCCCGGTCCTGGCCAAACCTTCCCTGATGGTTTTCACCACTTCCGCATCAGGATTCAATGTAATTTTCATGATAACCTCCTATTTGAATTCTATTTCCAGTCCTACGCCCACTTCCGCCACCGGCAGCCCCGCCGCCAGCATATCCCCCTTGACTTTGAGGCAGGTACAATGGGCCGGGTACAACCTTTTGGGCCGCTGCCGCTGCAAAAATTCCACCGTCTTCCGAAACCGTTCGTCCTGCTGCAGCATGTGCATTCCGCCGATGATTCCCAGCAGCCGCTTATCCCCGCAGACCTGCTGGGCCCTGGTGACGATGTTGCAGATTCCGGCATGGCTGCAACCGGTAATGACGAAGACCCCCTCATCAGTTTTGTAGGCCAGGGCACTATCCTCACCCATGCCATCCGGCTGCCAGCTATCCCCGTCCCGGCTGACCTCACCCACCGTCAGGCCCTGCTCCCACTCATGGATTCTGGGAATCTCGCCGAGATACACCAGATTTTTTGTAAACCAATAGGGCTCGGCGGTAAGTTCCAGACGGAATATCTTATCCAAGGTGTCCTCATCAAAGGCGGAGCCCACATCCAATCCGTCATGCCGTTTGGGCAGGAAGCAGTCCGGATGGGTGACCAGTTGGATTTTACCCACCGGCACTTGTTTCACCAGATACCGCAAACCCCAGGTGTGGTCATTGTGCCCGTGGCTGAATACCAAATGGGTCATATTCAGCAGGGGAATTTGCATGACGGCAGCATTCTTCACAAAGGCCTCGCTATAGGCCGTGTCGAAGAGCAGCCGCACCCCCTCATCTTCCACCCAGTAACTCAGGCCCGGCTCGCCCCAAAAATAGCGGTCGATATAGGTGTTGTTGTCCATCAGAACCGTCAGTTTCATCTTCCTTCCTCCATGTAGAACTTCCAGGCACAGAACCAATCTTCAGGGTGGGAATCCGGAGGACAACCGATACACTCCATGGCAATTCTGCCGTCCATCCCTTTGGCAAAACAACTGTATTCCACCAGTCCGGCACTTTTACATGGATAATCGGGCAAACCCTTCCGCATCCGGGCGGACTGCACCCGGCAATCATTCATCCTGAAAACTAAGCTATCCCCGTCAAAATAACTGCTCTGCCTATTAAGACGACCATAAATACGGTAATCCAAGGCCTTTTGCAAACCCTTGAGCCCCTCAGCATCACCCATGCCCAAAAGTTTTTTGATACATTCCGCCTCAAAGGGGGAAAACTTTTTCCAAGTGTTGTCATTGCATTTCTTGGCGGTGGCCATGTCCTCGGAAAACTCCACCTCCTGAAACCAGAAACCGTCCTGGGCCAGCCAGCATTTGGCCAAATCGTCCAAACTTAGTTCCGGCTTATTCCCCCGTCTTTGGGCCATGTTCTCCGCCACCTGAACCGTCACCTTGTCACGCAAGGCCAGGGCCTTGGCTTCCCCCAATTCCCTGACAACTTCCTCATACCACATGTGACCATGAACTTCAATGCGACGGGCCACGTCCCGGGTAAACTTTTGCAAAAATTCCTCAGTCATTTTCCTTATTCCTCCACATACCCATAAGCAGAAAAACAGCGTTCAAAGTCAAGGCCGGAATCAGCGGATGTACACCACCGATACCGATATACTTCCAAGTGAGACCCACAAAAATCCCTGCCGCCATACTCATAAGTCCGTAAACCGGCTTAACCCTGCCCGGGAAAAAGACGCAGAAAGTCAAGGGCAGAAAAATGCCGCTGCCACGAAGGGCCATACTCAAATAGCTCCAATCCAGGGCATTGCTTTCCA
>JAKSOM010000134.1 GCA_024405585.1 Acidaminococcaceae bacterium
CGACAGCCATTGACGGGGTTTATGTGATTGAACCCAAAAAGTTTGGCGATGCGCGTGGGTACTTCATGGAAACCTACAACGCCGAGGAATTTAAAGCCGCGGGGTTAGATTACGTTTTTTGTCAAGACAATCAATCAAGCTCCACCCGCGGCGTGTTACGGGGCCTGCACTTTCAAAAAAAACATCCGCAAGCCAAACTCGTTCGCGTGATTTCGGGCGAAGTTTTTGATGTAGCAGTCGATTTACGCAAAGGATCCAAAACATACGGCCAATGGGTTGGTGTAACGCTTTCCAAAGAAAACAACCGCCAATTGATGATTCCGCGCGGCTTTGCTCATGGTTTCCTTGTCTTATCTGAAACGGCTGAATTTGTTTATAAGTGCGATGATGTATATCACCCCGAGGATGAGGGCGGCCTGCTCTGGAACGACCCAACCGTGGCGGTGGAGTGGCCTTTGGACCAGTTGCCCGCAGAAGCGGCCCAGCACTTGAACCTGAACGAAAAAGATTTGCGTCAGCCCAAATTTGCCCCCGCTGCAAAATACTTTTGACGGAAGATGAGTAAAAAACTTAATGCATTGCGTTTGACATGATAACCGCGACCTTGGCTGGGGGCGGTTATTTTTCTTTGATGAATTGGAGGAAGGATTTGATGGCGGGGGTGAGCCGCTGGGTGTGGCACCAGAAGAGGGTCTGGGCATAGGTCAGTTCCAGGTTGTCGATGATGGTGCGGGTCATGTTGGCAGGGAGTTTTTCGCAGCAGTTGTCGCTGACGATGGCAACGGCGGTGCCGGTGGTGGCGAAGTGGGCGGTGTTGTAGCCGTTGTCGGAGATGAAACTGATTTTGGGGGTGAAGCCCTCGTCCAGGCAGAGTTTGCGCAACAGGCCGTAGGTGCCGTAGTTGGTGGCCAGGGGCAAATCCTTCAGTTCGGCTATGGTTACGGTATCTTTGGAGTGGAAGTGGAAATCGTTGTTGCGGGCATAGACCGCATAGAACAGTTCCTGTTTGATTTTTTTGTAGGAGAAATCTGGGAGTTCCGGCATGGGGGCATTGGCATAACCAAAGTCAATGGTGCCTTTTTTTACGCCTTCGATTTGCTCCCTGGTGGTCAGTTCCCGCATGTGGATGTTGATTTCCGGGTGGGCCTTGGCAAAGGGTTCCAGGAAGTTGTACATGAAGGGGATGGCCACGTTAAAGGAAATGCCGAAGCGGAGGGTGCCTTTTACGGTTTGATTGTATCCTGCCATTTCCAAATTGAGGGAATCTTCGATTTCGCAAATTTCTTTGGCCCGGGTGAGAAAGTCCACCCCCGCATCCGTCAGAGTCAGGGTGCGGCGGCCCCGGGCCGTGTCCACCAGTTTGACTCCGTAATGGGCTTCGAGGGTACGTATTTGGGCGGTGAGTGCGGGCTGGGCCAGTGACAGTTTTTCGGCGGCCAGGGTCAGGTTTCTTGTTTCCGCCACAGTGATGAAGTTCCGGTAAAATTCAAATTCCATAATTGCCTCCGAAATATAAGTTTGTCTTATCAAATTGATAAAGCAATAGTATTTTACTTTTTCTTGTGCTGATTATACACTATAGCCATTAAAAGTCAAGGAGGTGACAAATATGGATAGGGACCACATGACCGGAACAGCAGCATTTGTCTTCTTTGCAGTTGTTCTGATGGTTGTCAATTATCTGTAGTTTGGCGGTACGGGGGACAACCTTATCTAAAATAGCCGGTTGCAGCCGGCTATTTTCATGGATGATTTATAACTATTTCTTATAATTTATCCCACAAAATCTTATTTTACGGCTGGGATGAATGAGAATATAATACAATGGAGATTGTGTTTTATAGGAGTGGATATGGACAAGAAGACAAGGGATATTTTGTTGGGGCCCGCGGCCTTCATTTTGGTGGGCTGGGCCTTGGACGGGCTCTTCAGTTTCAAGGCGGCGGTGGCTGTGGCCCTGACGGTGTGGATGGGGCTGTGGTGGATTTTGCGTCCGGTGGATATTGCGGTGACCAGTTTCCTGCCCATCGCAGTGAACGCCATCTTTGATTTGGTTCCCGCCAACCAGATTATCAGCCAGTATTTTTCGGAGATTGTGGTGCTTTTGGTTGGTTCCGATTTGGTGAGTATGACTTGGACTAATACGGGGCTGGACCGGCGGCTGGCGGTGAAGGCCCTGTGTTTCATCGGGCCCAATGTGAAGCAGCAGGTGATGGTGTGGCTGGTGGCGGCAACTCTTTTGAGTACCGTGCTGCCCAATGTGGTGGTGGCCATGATTATGCTGCCCATTGCCAGTGCCATGCTGCGTTATACCGGCTTGGATGAGGGTTTGACCACGAAGCTGGCTGTGCCCATTTTTCTCGCCATTGCCTTTGGCAGCGGTGTGGGGGGCTTCGGCAGCCCCATCGGTTCTTCCGCCAATCTGACGGCGGTGGCCTATCTGGAGAAGATTACGGGACATGAGTTTATGTATATTGATTGGATGGGGCGGTTCATTCCCTTCCTTCTGATTACCTTGTTGCTGAATCTGGTTTGGCTGGTGGGCATCAGGACCCCCATCCAACGGCTCAGCGACACCAAGGAGTATTTTGACCGGCTCAACGATGAGTTGGGGGCTATGAAGAAAGGGGAGTGGGTAGGGCTGGTTCTTTTCACTGTGGCTATGGTTGCCGCCTTTGCCCGGCCCCTTTTTGCGGAGTATTTGCCGGCCCTCAGGCCTGCCTATGTGTTCTTCTGTTGCGGGATGCTGTGCTTCGTCCTGAAGGATGAAAAGGGTGAGGTGATGCTCCAGTGGCGGCAAGCGGAAAAAGAAGTGATGTGGGGTATGTTCTTCCTTTTTGCCGGCGGGCTGGCCCTGGGACGGATGGTTACCCAGACCGGGGCGGCC
>JAKSOM010000135.1 GCA_024405585.1 Acidaminococcaceae bacterium
AGAGCAGCTTTCTCAACCGGGTGCTCAAGCTCCTGCCGGAAATTTCCGCCGGGGTGACTGTAATCACTTTGGCATCCACTGCATCGGGGTAATCTTCCACAATCCCCTGTACGGTTTCACAAGCACCCATCTGCTCCAAAAGATAAGCCGCACGGTTCAAAGCATTGTGGGGCAGTACTGTGTCAACACCACGCTCAAAGCGCCCACTTGCTTCGCTACGCAAACCCAAGGAACGACTGGTACGGCGGATGCTGGCACCATTGAAACTTGCTGCTTCCAAAAGCACATTTGCGGTCTTGTCTGTAACTTCTGTATCCAAACCGCCCATAACTCCGCCGAGTCCTACTGCCCTCTTGGCATCGCCGATGGTAATCATATCATTGGTCAAATCCCGTTCCTTTTCGTCCAAAGTGACCAGTTTTTCACCCTCAGCACCACGGCGGACAATCAAGGTGTGGCCTTCAACCTTGTCGTAATCGTAAGCATGCATGGGCTGTCCCAGTTCCAACATTACATAGTTGGTTACATCCACCACATTGCTGATGGGACGCATACCGCAGGCACGCAAACGCTTTTTCATCCAATCAGGACTGGGGCCAATCTTAATGTTTTTCAACATTCTGACTGCAAAACGGGGACACAAATCCCTTGCTTCAATTTTAATCTTTGCCAGTTCCTGCAAGTTGCCCCCTGCTTTTTCTGCCACCTGCATTTCCGGCATTTTCAATTTTCCGCCTGTAATGCAGGCAATTTCCCTTGCCAAACCGATAATGCTGAAACAGTCCGCCCTGTTGCTTGTTAAGTCAATGTCAATCACGGTATCATTCAAGCCCAACACTTCCCTTTCTTCCAAGCCGATGGGTGTATCAGGTGGAAGAATATAAATGCCGTTCCGTTCCTCCGGCAACAACAATTTTGCATCAATCCCCAATTCATCCGCACTGCAAAGCATACCGAAAGAATCCAGACCACGCATTTTTGCTTTTTTCAACTTCAGTCCTTCAGGGTTATGTCCGCTGGGCGGCAACACTGCGCCAACCGTTGCCACAGGTACAATGTCATTTTGATGAACATTTTGAGCGCCGGTCAAAATTTGGACAATGCCCTGACCATAGTCCATCATGCAGACCCACAAATGGTCAGAATCGGGATGACGGTAAATCTCCGTTACCCTTCCCGTCAGCACACCGCTAATCCCTGCGCCTAAATTGGTAACAGTTTCCACTTCCAAACCCGCACGGGTAATTTTATCCACCAACTCATCTGTGGGGATATCAATATCAACATATTGTTTTAACCATTCTAAACTTGCTAACATTTTGTCACACCCCCTTATCTGAATTGGCGGACGAACCGCAAATCATTTTCAAAGAACAAACGCAAATCATCAATACCATATTTCAGCATGGCGATACGCTCAACACCCATACCAAAGGCAAAACCGCTCATCTTGTTGGGGTCATAGCCGCTCATGCGAAGCACATTGGGATGTACCATGCCGCTGCCCAAAATTTCCAGCCAACCGCTGTTCTTGCACACCCGGCAACCTTTACCGCCACAGATTACACAGGAAATATCCGCCTCAACTGAGGGCTCCGTAAAGGGGAAATAACTGGGACGCAGCCGCACTTTCACGCTGCTGCCGAAAATCTCTTTCAAGAATAATTCCAAAGTTCCCTTCAAATCCGCCAAACTGATGTTCTTGTCAATAACCAAACCTTCTACCTGATGGAACATGGGGGAATGGGTGGCATCATAGTCACAACGGTACACCGTTCCCGGAGCAATCATACGAATAGGTGTGTTGGGTTCATTGGCCTGCATAGTTCTTGCCTGAATGGGGCTGGTCTGGGTACGCAACAAATATTCATTCGTGATGTAAAAGGTATCCTGCATATCTCTTGCCGGATGGTCTTTGGGAAGATTCAATGCCTCAAAATTGAAATAATCATTTTAAATCTCCGGCCCTTCCATAACATCAAAGCCCATACGCATGAGAATCTTTTTCATTTCCCTCAGTGTCAATGTTACAGGATGCAAATGTCCGTCCTTAGGATGGCGACCCGGCAGAGTTATATCCACCTTCTCATTAGCCAGTTTGAATTCCAAGGCCTTCTGCTCCAACAGGGCAGTTTTCTCGTCAATGACAGTTTGCAATTCTGTTTTAATATCATTGACAATTTGACCGATTTTAGGTCTTTCCTCCGCAAGCAGTTTGCCCATGCCACGCAAGATTTCCGTCATGGGTCCCTTCTTGCCCAAGTACTTAACTTTCAAGTCCCGCAAAAGTTCCAAAGAATCCACATTCGCCAACTCTTGCAGGGCCTGCTTTTTCAACGCTTCCAGTTCTTCTTTCATTTCCCTCTCCTTAATCAATTATATTTAAACAATAGTCGTGATACAATGCCTGTACTTCTTCCATCTTGTGCTGGATAACAATCTGCAAGGCAGATGCCTTCGCATAATTTTCTTTCCCCATTGCACTCTTGATTTGAGTGAACAGACAGGGTTTGCCTGCTCCGTCCTTTGCCAACTCCTGACGCAGTTTGTTCACCTTCGCCCAGTTCCTTTTATCCACACTGTTGCCATTCGGCAATTCCCTCAGTTTCTTAATCTTGGAAACATATTCCGGTAAATATTGCATTACCAGTTCCGTCTTCCAACGTATCAATGCTCCCTCACAGAAAGAATCAATATATTTGTCCAGTAAAACATTTCCCGCATTCAGCACTTTCCGTTTTGCCGGATATTTTTTCAAGGCCTGTAAATTTTCCCACACCGTTGCCGGCGGCTTGCCAAAAAGTTTGTCCCGTTCTTCCTGACTGAAATCTTCAAA
>JAKSOM010000136.1 GCA_024405585.1 Acidaminococcaceae bacterium
CGATCGGACGGTAGACACGGTAGACGATCACCTCGGCGATGCCAAGCTCGGCCAGCGACAGGACGGCCAGCAGGTTCCAGAACAGGCCGTTGATGCCGAGGTACGCCGCCGAGAGGATCGCGATGAAGACCGTGCGGTAGACGAAGCCAAGGCCCAGAAGGAGCAAAGCGACAAGCAGATTAAGCAGGCAAAACGGAAGCATCGTGAGGCCAAGCAGAGGGATGAGCGTGCGGCAGGGGATTTCAATAGCGTTGTCAACAAACTGGGTAAACTGCAACGCCGTAGTGCGGAACTGGAAAAGAGGGAAGGGCAGTTGCAGAACAGTGTCAAGGATAATGCCGCAAAATTGCAACGCAAGAAGGAAGAATTGGTTGAGCGGAGAAAAATTTACCGGGAACGGCTGAGGAATATCTATATCAGCGGACAGGTAAATTATATTGATGTGCTTTTGGGCGCCCAGGATTTTGGTGATTTGGTGGGGCGGATGTACCTTTTGGAAAAGGTGGTTACCAGTGATTTGGACCTGCTCCAGGAAATTTCCTCCACGGTGCAGGAGATTAAGGACCGTTCCATCCGCCAGAAACAGGAAATTGCCCAGATTCAAACGACCCAGGAGCAGCTTGCCAGGGACAAGGAAGATATGGCGGTGCTCAGGGAAAAACGCAGGAAGTTGCTGAATGCGGCGGAGCAGGAGGAATCTGAGGCGGAGGGGGAATACCACAAGTTCATTGAGATTGGGGAGCGTATCGGCGCCATGCTGAAAGAGATGGAAAAAGCCAATCCCCAGCGTTTCCCCGATAAGGCGGATAACTTCATTTGGCCCGCCTGCGGTTATATCACTTCCTACGCCGGTTGGCGTGTCCATCCGGTTTTCGGAACCAAGAAATATCATAGCGGCATGGATATCGGGGTTGATTATTATACCCCGGTTAAGGCGGCCAACAGGGGTACCATTACCTATGCGGGTTGGATGAACGGTTATGGTAATACGGTTATGATTGACCATGGTGAGGGGTTGGTTACCCTTTATGCCCATTGCAGTTCCATCAAGTGCAATGAGGGCCAATTCGTACATCAGGGGGATGTGGTGGCCTTGAGCGGAGCGACAGGTTGGGCTACGGGGCCCCACCTGCATTTTGAAGTCCGTGTGCATGGCGATGTGGTGGATCCCCTCATCTATCTCAAGGAAAGCGACAACGTTTATTGATTATGTGGAGGAGAGTTCAAAAATTATTCCCCTATGTGATAGGGACTATATTTGGTTTCGTAATGGCATTGTTTTTCCTGACGGTGCAACTCAGGGGGATTGCCGGAGACCCAACTGAGACCGGCAAATTTATTTATGCCCTTGGAATGTTGAGAAGGTATTTTGTGGGGGAATTGGATGATGCCAAACTCTATCGTGGTGCCATCAGCGGCATGCTGAAGGCTACCGGGGACCCCTATACGGTTTTTCTGGACGAAAAGGATTTTTCCGCTTTGGAAGAAATGCGTACCGGCAGTTTTGGCGGCATCGGAGTGGTGTTCGGCAAGCGGGGTGAGGACTATATCATCCTTTCCGTTCTGGAGGATAACCCCAGCGCCAAGGTGGGGGTAAGGGCCGGCGAGAAGATTTTGGAGGTTGACGGCAAGTCCACCAGGGATATGCATATGGATGAGGTTTCCTACTCCATCCGGGGTGATGTGGGGACCGTGGTGGAAATAACCCTGGGGGACAAAAACGGCAAGGAACGGAAGGTGAAGATTACCCGTGGCCTGATTAAAGCCCCCAGCGTCCTCGGCAAGGCACTGGAGGGGACGGACAACAAAATAGGTTATGTGCGTATCGGCCAGTTCAACGACAACACGGGGCGGGATTTCCGTGAGGAACTATATAAATTGAATAAACAGGGAATGCAGGGATTGGTTTTGGATTTGCGTTACAACCCCGGCGGATTGCTGGAGCAGGCGGTTCTGGTGGCCAGGGAGATTGTTCCGGAGGGTCCCGTGGTCAGCACCATCACCAAGGACGGCACCAAGAAAACCTTGAGTTCCGACCGCAAGCAGCTCAGGTGGCCCCTGGTGGTTCTGATTAACGAGGGCAGCGCCAGCGCCAGTGAGATTGTGGCGGGGGCGGTGAAGGACACCAAGTCCGGCACTTTGATCGGCACCAAGACCTTCGGCAAGGGCAGCGTACAGGCGGTTTATCCTTTGGGGGATGAAAACACCGGCATGAAGGTGACCATTGCCAAATACTACACTCCCAAAGGGATTTGCATTAACGACATCGGCATTGAGCCGGATATCAAGGTGGAACTGCCTGAAAACGCCAAAACCGATGTGCAGTTGGAAGCTGCGAAAAAACATTTGTTGGGAAAAATTAGGTTTTAGCTTTCGGGTGTCAGGTTTTAGGTGTCGCCGGAGGCGACATGGGTGTTAAGTATAGAGTTATGATACAGATAAAAAATCTAATACACAATTACACAAACGGGACCTGTGCTCTGGCCGGGGTGGATTTGGAAATTGCCGATGGCGAATTTGTCAGCATCATCGGGGCCAACGGCTGCGGCAAAAGCACCTTGGCAAGACACATCAATGGGCTGCTGCTGCCCACCTCCGGCCAGGTTTTGGTGGATGGTTTGGATACCCGGGATGAAAACAACATTTGGACCATACGGCAAAAGGTGGGCATGGTGTTCCAGAACCCGGATAATCAGATCGTTGCCTCCGTGGTGGAGGACGATGTGGCCTTTGCGCCGGAAAATCTGGGCGTGTCCCCGGAGGAGATCCGACGCCGGGTGGACGAGGCACTGAAGTGCGTCG
>JAKSOM010000137.1 GCA_024405585.1 Acidaminococcaceae bacterium
TTTGGAGCTAGGCACAGGAATCGAACCCGCAACCTGCTGATTACAAATCAGCTGCTCTGCCAATTGAGCTAGCCTAGCAAAAACATACTACATTATATATTTTTCGCCGACAAAGTCAAGAGAAAAAACATTTATCTGCATCCGCACCCCACCTGCCGGACGCTCTTCGCCCTCAGCAGATGATGATATGGCACAAAAACAAATTTTTGGCGGAGACGGTGGGATTCGAACCCACGAGCCCGTGAGGGCCAACTGATTTCGAGTCAGGCGCGTTATGACCGCTTCGCTACGTCTCCATTATTATCAAAATCTAAAATCCCGCTGTCCGCCCTTCTCTATTTCTTCCAGATGTTGGGCGCAAATCCTACGCACATTCTCCTGGGGAATACTGGGCAACTCCTTTTGAATCAGCTCATCACCGGCCCTGCGGGTGGCCTCCGAAGCATAATCCACCAAGAATTCCTTCAATGTCATCAAAGCGTTGGGGTGGCAGCAGTTTTGAATCTGCTTGGATTTGCAGAGTTCCATAAACCTGTCACCGGTACGGCCGGCACGATAGCAGGCGGTGCAGAAACTGGGCACATAGCCCAATTCTATAAGCCACCGGATAACCTCGTCCAAAGACCTTTGGTCGCTGACATCAAACTGTTCCGTGTCCGTAGGCCGTTCCTCCTCCGTATAGCCCCCCACACTGGTACGGCTGGCACCGCTGATTTGGCTGATGCCCAAATGCAACGCCCTGGCTCGCACCTCCTGGCTTTCACGGGTGGAAATAATCATCCCCGTATAGGGCACGGCAATACGCACAATGGCAATTATTTTGGCAAAAATGTCGTCACTGATAGAATTGTCGAAGGCACTGGGATCAATGTCGTCCGCATGCTTGATTCTGGGGAAGGAAATGGTATGGGGCCCCACCCCATGCACCGCCTCCAAATGTTCCGCATGCATCAACAGTCCGCACAATTCATAACGGTAGAGTTCCAACCCGAAAAGTACGCCCAAACCCACATCGTCAATACCGCCCTCCATAGCCCTGTCCATGGCCTCGGTGTGATAATTGTAGTCATGCTTGGGTCCACGGGGATGGAGTTTCAGGTAACTTTCCTTGTGGTAGGTCTCCTGGAACAAAATATAGGTACCGATGCCCGCTTCCTTCAACTTCCGGTAGTTCTCCACCGTGGTGGCCGCAATATTCACATTCACCCTGCGGATGGCACCGTTCTTATGCTTGACGGAATAAATGGTCTTGATGGAATCCAAGATATACTCAATGGGATTGTTGAAGGGGTCCTCCCCGCTCTCGATGGCCAGACGCTTGTGCCCCATGTCCTGCAGGGCCACAACCTCCGCCCTAATCTCCTCCTGAGTAAGCTTCTTTCTGGGAATATTGCGGTTCTGCCCATGATAGGGACAATAAACGCAACCGTTCACACAATAGTTGGAAAGATAGAGGGGAGCGAAAAGCACAATACGGTTGCCGTAAAAATCCTTCTTGATTTGCTCCGCCAGCTTATACATTTTCTCAACATACTCCGGATCATCGCAAACCAGAAGCACCCCTGCCTCCTTGTGGCTCAGGCCCTTCCTCTGCTCCGCCTTGGCCAAAATCTCATCCAACATCCTGCGGTCGTTCTTATGCTCATCCGCAAATTGCAGGCAAGCCACAATTTCCTCATGGTTGATGAATTCGTCTGCAATCAAACTTTTGGGATCATATCTGTAACTCATTGTTGCCTTCTTTCACCATAACCAGGTTCTTATTAACCCGCACCAATTCTTCCTGCCCCCCGGACCCATTCCTGCGTATTTCATAGCGGTCCCGCTCGCTGAACACACAGCCGCAATACTGCTGCCGGTAAAGCCCCAACTTCAAGGACCGCTCCACCCCTTGAAGGTACCCTTCCCGCCAATCCTCATAATAGAAAGGTACACCAAACTCCTGCCCCGCCGCCTGGGCTATTTCTTTGATGAAATCGTGTTTTTGGTAGGGGCTGACCAAAAGGGTGGTGCTGAACGCATCATAACCATGCTTTTTGGCAAAGGCCGCCACCCGGCGGAGCCGCACCCGGTAACAGGCACGGCAACGGCATTCCGGCTCCGCCAGCATAGCCCTGACGGTCTCTTCCAGGGGGTAGGATTTGTCAATGAAAAGACGGTAATTCTGCCCCCCGCAAAAATCCCTCAAAGTAGCCAGACGGTGCTTGAACTCCTGGTAGGGATGTATATTGGGATTATACCAAAAAACATCAAAATCCACCCCCTCCTCAGTCAATTTCTCAGTTGGATAGCAGGCACAGGGCCCGCAACAGGCATGAAGAAGTAATTTCACTTAACCTTAGTAGTTCTCAGCCATAATCTCAAAATATGCCTGGGGATGGTTGCAAACCGGGCAAACCTCCGGGGCCTTGGTGCCCACTACGATATGGCCGCAGTTCCGGCATTCCCAAACCTTCACTTCGCTCTTCTCGAACACTTTGGCCGTCTCCACATTCTTCAAGAGGGCACGGTAGCGTTCCTCATGCCTCTTCTCGATGGCAGCCACACCACGGAAACGGGCAGCCAGTTCGGGGAAGCCCTCCTTCTCGGCGGTCTCAGCAAAGCCCGCATACATATCGGTCCACTCATAGTTCTCACCATCAGCTGCCGCCTGAAGATTTTCTATAGTTGAAGGCATGCCATCATGAAGCTCCTTGAACCACAATTTGGCATGTTCTTTCTCGTTATCTGCAGTCTTGAGGAAGAGTTCTGCAATCTGTTCATAA
>JAKSOM010000138.1 GCA_024405585.1 Acidaminococcaceae bacterium
GACCTGCGGTCTGAATAATGCCCGGGGGGATATCGTCATTACTATGGATGGGGATATGCAGCATCCGCCCGCATTGTTGCCGGAACTGTTGAAGAAGTGGGAAGAAGGTTATGAGGTGGTGCAGACCATTCGTATGTCTACGGAGGGGGTGGGCTTTTTTAAGCGTTTCACATCCGCCACATATTATAAGTTGGTTAATTTGATTGCTTCCGTTCCCATTCAGCCCGGGGGCTCGGATTTCCGGCTGATGGATAGGAAGGCGGTGCTGGCTTATCGTGAGTATCAGGAGCAGTCACCCTTCATTCGGGGCATCATCGGCTCCATGGGGTTCAAGCAGGTGCAGTTCCCCTTTGTGGCGCCGGAGCGTTTTGCGGGCAAATCCAAGTTTTCTTTGAAGAAGATGCTGAAGTTTGCCATGGACGGCATTTTGAACAATTCCGTGCTGCCCTTGCGGATTGCCTTTTATGTAGGCGTGCTCAGCATGCTTTTCAGTATCGGGCTTTTTGTTCATGTTATGTATGAAACCTGGATTGGGGATACGGTGGCGGGCTGGTCCACCATTATGTTGTGCCTGTCCTTCTTCGGCGGGGTGCAGCTGATGGTGCTGGGTGTGCTGGGGGAATATGTGGGACGCATTTTCCTGGAAGTGAAGAACAGGCCCCGTTATTTGATTCAGGACAGATGTAGGGTGTAATGAAAAAGTTAATTTTTAATGCGGATGATTTTGGCAGGCACAGCGCCATCAATCAGGCCGTAAGACAGGGTGTGGAAAAGGGAATTTTGACCTCCGCCAGTTTGATGCCCGGTGAAGGGGCATTCGGTGAGGCGGCGGAGATTGCCCGTTCCCTGCCCGGATTGGAAGTGGGGGTGCATCTTACGCTGGTGGATGCTTTGCCGGTTTCCGAGCCGGCCAGAAGACCTTCTTTGGTTGATAAGGAAGGACGTTTTCGTGCCAACCATAAAGAATTTGTCAAAAGTTATTTTGCCGGCAGGATAAATTTGCAGGAGGTTGCCTTGGAGTTGAAGGCCCAGATTGATAGGGTGGTGGGGGAGAATTTGCGGCTTACCCATGTGGACGGGCACCAGCATATCCACATTCTGCCGGGAATATTGCCTATTGTGTTGGCTTTGGCCAAGGAAGCCGGCATCGGCGGTGTGAGGATTCCCCGGGTGGATGTGAATGTTGATACGGGAAAATCCCAGGGGGGCCTGGGTGAGATGGTGGGCCGGCTGGGGCTTTGGACCCTGGCATCGGCGGGAATGTATAAGGCGAGAAAAGCAGGGTTTGCGGTGCCGGAGCATTTTGCCGGTCTGGTGGCGGGTACGGCTGCGGATGAGGATTACGTTTTGAAACTGTTGCCCGTTCTGCCGGAGGGGACCACGGAGATTATGACCCATCCCGGGCTGGACAATGGTGTGCTCAAAGAAGTATGCGGTTGGGACCATGATTTTGAGGCGGAGTATAAGGCCATTGTTTCTCCAAAAGTTAGGGAGACCATGGAAAAATTGGGAATAGGTACCGGCAGTTTTGCCGAATGACTTAGCAAGGAGAAGAAACATTGAAACCGTTTGAAGTGCAAGAATTGGAAAAGAGGGGCATGCTGGATACGTTTTTCAGCGGCAAGCCGGAGGAGAACGGCTGGAAGGAGTTGAACAATATTCTGGCCAAGGCGGAGGATATGTCCAAGGTTCCTGCCGGGGCTTTGAAAAAAGCGGCGGGGAAATGGGATGTGAAGTTCAACGACCGCAATGTTACCAAACGCAGTGCCATCTACCGTCAGTTGGCGGAGCAGGCATTTGTAGGTATGGACAACAAGGAGAGCGTTGCTTTCAAGGATTGTGAATATTTGGCCCGGGAGTTGGGTCTGTCACCCCAGGCCACCCAGTTGGCCAATCGTGGAGCCAAGCAGTTGGCCTATGCCCAAAGGTGCCGGGGTATTGCGGCAGGGACGGAGAAGCTGACGATTCAGGAACTGAATGACCTTTTTGGATATGACTATGAGGCGGGGCTGGTGCAGCGCCGGGAAGTGTTCGAGGAGGAGTTCTATAAGGATTTTGAAAGGTTTGAGGAAAAGCAGCGTTACTCTTTGGCAGATGAGGAAAAGCTGACGTTGCTTGCGGAAAAGTTGGATGTGCCCTTTGAGTTGAAGGAAAACCTTACTTTCGCTTTGATTCGCTTCCGTAATCTGTGGAATGCGGAGAGTCAGGATTTGCAACCCATCAAGGTGCAGTTCCCCCTGGAGCCGGGGGAGGAGTGCTATGCCGGCACCAATGCGGGGCGCTGCCTGATGAAGCAGGTGGAGGTGGAGGATGATTTCTTTGATTTGAACCGCAAGTTCAAGGCGGACGATACCATTTCCTTCAAGGACAATGCTTTGGACACCAATAAGCGGATGCAGGAACATCTGATGGTGGAGGAAATCGGGGTTTTCTTCATCACCACCAAACGGCTGATATTCCTCAGCGAGAAGACGGCGGTACAGCATGCCATGGCGGATGTGACCGGCGGCGACTACAAGGAGAATTGCATCTACTTCCATATGAAGGACGGAAGTGATGTGGTATATAAATATTCCGACGAAGCGTCCGAATGTATGTTTTTGATTTTCAACAGGGTTTTGCAGGGCAAGATTAAATTGAATGTCCGCATAGAGTGAACTCTCGTCCGCCCATTGGAGGGGCGGGGGACCGTCTGAAGGAACATAGAAGGACGGTGGTGGGGTGACGGCA
>JAKSOM010000139.1 GCA_024405585.1 Acidaminococcaceae bacterium
GATGTGGAGAAAATTTGATGGATAGGGCGGAGATTCTCAATGTGCCTGTTGATCCCTTCACTATGGTTGGGACGGTGGCCTACTTGGAGAATTTTTTGCAGAGAAAAGAACAGGCCCTTGTGGTTACCGCCAATGCGGAGATTATAATGGCAGCGGGCAAGCAGCCCGATTATTTGCAGTTAATTCGTTCCGCCCAGTTGGTTACCCCGGACGGTGCGGGAGCGGTGTGGGCCGGCAGACATCTGGGGTATAAGATTCCGGAACGGGTGGCCGGGTATGATTTGTTTCACCGTCTTTTGGATAAGGCGGCAGAGAAGCACATTAAGGTGTTTTTCTTCGGGGGAAAGCCCGGCGTGGCAGAGCAGGCGGCCCAGGCCGCCGTCAAACTTTATCCCGGATTGGAAGTAGCAGGTTGCCGCAACGGCTATTTTAAGGAGACGGATGAGCCGGGGATTATAGAGGAGATAAATAACAGCGGGGCAGAAATTCTTTTTGCAGCCCTGGGTGCACCCAAGCAGGAATTTTGGCTGCACCGGCACAGGGGTGTTTTAAAAGCCAATATTCTGATGGGAATAGGGGGCAGTTTTGATGTATTGAGCGGAAACAGCAAAAGGGCACCTTTGTGGATGCAGAAGGCGGCTTTGGAATGGCTTTACCGCCTCTGTTGCCAGCCCCGCCGCTTCGGTCGCATTATGGGGACTTTGCCCCCCTTTGTCATAAAAGTTTTATTGAGCAGGAAGAAGCAATGAAGAGTATTTATTTGGATTGTTTCAGCGGAATAAGCGGAAATATGTTTTTGGGGGCCCTGCTGGCCGCCGGTTTTCCTATTGCCAAGTTGGAGGGGGAATTGCAAAAACTCCATTTGGGCCGGTATGAATTGATTTGTGATAAGGTCAATAAGGCGGGGATAAGTGCTTTATATTTTGATGTGGAGCAGCCACATCATCATCACGAACACCGGCATTTGGCGGATATTGCAGAGATTATCAACAGTTCCATGCTTTCAGATGATGTCAAGGACAAGGCCTTGGCAATTTTTACGGAATTGGCCCGGGCGGAAGCAAAGGTTCATGGTACCACCGTGGATGAGGTGCATTTTCATGAGGTGGGGGCCATTGATACCATCATTGATGTTGTAGGGGTGCTTTTGGGTTTGGAGCATTTGGGTATAGAAAAGGTTTACTGTGGCCGGGCGATGACCGGTTTCGGTTATGTGGAGTGTGCCCACGGCACCATGCCGGTGCCAGCCCCCGCCACTGCAGAACTGCTGCAGGGTTTGCCTCAAGAGAAGGGAAGAATTGAGAAAGAGCTGACCACTCCCACAGGAGCGGTGCTGCTGAAATGCCTTGCCCAATACAGTTCGGAAATCCCTCTGACAGCGGAACAAATTGTTTATGGAGCCGGGAAGATGGATTTGGCAATCCCCAATGTACTGAGGGCGTATCTCGGTGAAGAACGGGAGAGTGAGGGCGAGCTGTACGAGGCAGCCACCAATTTGGACGATGAAAGCGGCGAGATAGTGGCTTTCGTTTGCCAGCAACTTTTGGCGGCAGGGGCCAAGGATGTATGGACGGAACCCATCTATATGAAGAAGGGCCGGCCTGGAGTAACGCTTTGTTATTTGTGCGACAAAACATTGTTGCAACAATTGAATGATTACGTGTTGGAAAACACCAAAGCCCTGGGGGTCAGGTTTCATTCCGTAAGGCGTCAGGTGTTGCAGAGAAAAGTTGTTTTGCAAAATACACCTTTTGGTCCTGTTCATATTAAGGTTGGCATCTGCCCCTCTGGAAAAACCAAATCAGCTCCGGAATATGAGGATGTGCAAAAATTGGCAAGGGAAAAGGGTTTGTCAGTCAGAGAGATTTATGATAGTATTTAAGGAGTATGTGGATGACCTGCGGCAGAAATTTCTGCCTTTGGCCACCATTATTGGGGAAAAGGAAATACAATACGGTTGGCAATTCACCCTGCAAAGGAATGGAGAGAAGGCGGTGGTGAAGGCCTATTACAATAAAAAAAATCAATTCCATGTCACTTGGCCCGTCACCCAAAACCAGTTGGTTTTGGATTTGCAACAACAACTTGGTGCTGTGAAATGTCACGGTAAAAATGATTTCAGGGAAATTTGGGCCGGCAGTGACGAATCCGGCAAAGGGGATTTTTTCGGCCCCCTTGTTGTGGCTGCGGTGGTGGTGAGACGGAGTTTGGCCAATGATTTGCTTGTGGCCGGAGTGAAGGATTGCAAGCAGCTGACGGACAAAAAGGTTTTGGAATTGGAACCCTTAATCAAGGAAAAGGCGGTGAGTTACCGGGTTTTGGAACTCAGGCCGGAGTACTATAACCGGCGTTACAGCCAAGTCAAGAATTTGAATACCCTGAACGCCAGCGGTCATTTTCATGCCCTGACCCAGGTTTTGCAGGAAACTCCGGAGGCAGAGGGGGCTTTAATAGACCAATTTATGCAGGATACATCTTTGATAAGGGAGTTGCAGGAACAATTTCCGGGCCGGAAATTTTTGCAGAGGCCCAGGGGGGAAGAGGATACGGCGGTGGCAGCCGCTTCCGTCCTGGCCAGGGCACAATTTCTGCACACTATGGAACAATTGGCGGCGGAGGCCGGGGAGCAGGAACTGCCCAAGGGCAGCGGCCCCTTGCAGGCAGCAGTGGCCAAAAGAATTGCCGCCCGGCTGGGAAGGGATGTTTTGCCTAAATTTGTAA
>JAKSOM010000014.1 GCA_024405585.1 Acidaminococcaceae bacterium
TGCGTCTCGACGCTAATTCCGCCAGCAAATCTTTCAAGGTAATTCCCGCCTCCACCATCAGCACCATAACGTGATAAATCAGGTCGCAGATTTCATAAACGGTTTCTTTTTTATTCTTCGCATGGGCGGCAATAATAACCTCCGTGCTTTCCTCCCCCACCTTTTTCAAAATCTTGTCCAACCCCTTCTCAAAAAGGTAGGAAGTATAGGACCCTTCCTTAGGTGCAGTTTTCCGTCCCCGAATCAGTTCCAAAAGTTCAGAATAGGAAAATTCACTTCTCTTTTCACTTTGGTACACAGGATTGGTGAAGCAGGAGGTTGTGCCCCTGTGGCAGGCGGGGCCCTCCGGCTCCACCATCACCACCAGGGCATCCTTGTCGCAATCCGCCGTAATAGAAACAATATGCTGATAATTGCCGCTGGTTTCCCCCTTCAGCCACAATTCCTGACGGGAACGGCTCCAAAAACAGGTCAGCTCCCTCTCCAGGGAAATTTGCAAACTCTCTTTGTTCATGTATGCCAGGGTAAGCACCTGATTGGTGAAGGCATCCGTCACAATGGCAGGTATCAGACCCTTTTCATCAAATTTCAGTTCTTCCACATTAACCATAGCACACCTCAAATCCGCACATTGATTCCCGCTGCGGCCATCTGTCTTTTCAGCTCCGGAATGGTCACCTCGCCGAAATGGAAAATGCTGGCCGCCAGTCCTGCATCCATATCGGGAATCTTTTGGAACAAATCAATAAAGTCCTGTATCTTGCCCGCACCGCCGCTGGCAATGACGGGAACCTTCACCGCAGCACAAACCTTAGCCAAGAGTTCTATATCAAAGCCCTGCTTCACCCCGTCCGTATCCATAGAGTTCACCACCACCTCGCCGGCACCATGTTCCACGGCCCATCTGATCCACTCCAAAGCATCCTTGCCGGTGTTCTCCCGACCGCCCTTGGCACAGACACAGTATTTGTCCCCCTGCCTTTTCACATCCACGGAAAGCACTACACACTGGTCGCCGTAAATCCTGGCCGCCTCACCGATCAACTCCGGATGGGCAATGGCCCCGGAATTGACGCTGACCTTATCCGCCCCGCATTTCAGCACCCGGTCAAAATCCGCCACGGAATTGATGCCGCCCCCCACCATCAGGGGAATGAACACCTGTCGGGCGGTCTCTTCCAAGATACCGGTGAAAATTTTCCTGCCCTCCGCCGAAGCGGTGATGTCATAAAACACCAGTTCATCCGCCCCCTGCTCACTGTAATATTTGGCCAGTTCCACAGGGGAACCCACATCCTTCAGACCGACAAAATTCACACCCTTGACCACCAAACCGTCCCTCACGTCAAGGCAGGGAACTATTCTTTTTGTAATCATTTTGCCTCCTCCACCGCCTCAGCCAGGTTAATCCTGCCCGTATAGTAGGCCTTGCCGATAATTGCCCCATGCAAATCACAGGCCCTGAGGGCCCTGATATCATCCATAGTGCTTACGCCCCCTGAGGCAACAACCTGCAAAGAAAATTTCTTGCTCATTTCCTGATAAAGTGTCCGATTGGTTCCCACCATGGCTCCATCCTTGCTGATATCCGTGCAAATGATGGTCTGCACCCCCTTGGCCTGCATTTTGCCGCAGAACTCCATAGCATCCAAATCACTGGCCTGGGTCCAGCCCTTAATGGCCACCTTGCCATCCTTGATATCAACACCCACAGCAATCCTCTGACCATATTTGGCAAGGGCCGTATCCAAAAGACACTCATCCGTAACTGCCGCCGTGCCCAAAATCACCCGGTCCAAGCCGGCCCCCAGATATTTGTCAATAGTCGTCATGCTGCGGATGCCCCCGCCGATTTCACAAAACAAATTGGTGGCGGCTTTTATTTTGGCAATAAGTTCAAAGTTGGGTGTGGTGCCCTTCAACGCCCCCTCCAAATCCACCAAGTGAATATGGGTGACCCCCTGCCGGACGAAGTCCTCTGCCACCGCCAAGGGATTGGGATTATACACGGTTTTCTGCCGGTAATCCCCCTGAAACAGGCGTACCGCCTGCCCTTCATACAAATCTATGGCCGCATAAATTACCATGCCTGACCTGCTTTCATTTCCATAAAGGCCTGCAAAATCCTTGCCCCCACAGCCCCGCTCTTCTCCGGATGGAACTGGCAACCCATAACATTCCCCTCCGCCACCGCAGCAGTGAGTTCCGCCCCATACTCCGCAGTGGCAATGGTGCTATGGGCACATTCACAGCCGAAATAGGAATGGACAAAATACACAAAATCCCCTTCCTTCACATACTGCAACAATGGATGTGGACGGGTGATATGCAGGGCGTTCCAACCCATGTGGGGCACCTTAATATTGTCCGGCACCACCTGATTGACGGGCACAATCTTTCCCTTGATCAGCCCCAGGCCCTCATGCTCGCCGTATTCATAACTTTTCTCAAAAAGCAGCTGCATCCCCAGGCAAATCCCCAAGAGGGGCTTTCCCTCACCCGCCAGGCGGCAAAGCAATTTGTCCAGCCCGCCCTGACGCAATTTGGCCGCCGCATCCCCAAAGGCACCCACCCCGGGCAGAATGATTCTCTCCGCAGCAGTCAGCACCTCCGGATCCTTGGTAACCACCACTTCCTGATTGATGCGCTTCAGGCAACTTTGCAGGGAAAAAAAGTTTCCCACACCATAATCAACAATCGCTAACATTACAGCACCCCTTTGGAAGAAGGAATCCTATCCTTCAAACTTTCGTCAATGCCCACACCCTGACGCAGGGAGCTGGCCACGGCCTTGAAAATTCCCTCAATAATATGGTGGGAATTTTTCCCCGCCAGCTGACGGATGTGCAGAGCACATTCCGCCTGGCGTACGAAACCCAACCAAAACTCTTCCACCAGTTCCGTATCAAAATCCCCCACCTTTTCCGTAGGAATCTGCACACTGTAACCCAAAAAACTGCGGCCGGAAAAATCCGTGGCCGCCATAATCAGGGTCTCATCCATGGGCAGCAGCATATTCCCGTAGCGCCGGATACCCCGCTTATCCCCCAGGGCCTGACGGAAGGCCTGTCCCAGGGCAATGCCCATATCCTCCACGCTGTGATGATAATCCACCCAGGTGTCCCCCTCACAACTCAGCTCCAAATCAAAATTCCCATGTACGGCAAAAAGGGTCAGCATGTGGTCCATAAAACCGCAACCGCTGGCCACCTTATATTTGCCCCCGCCGTCCAGATTGAGTTTCAAAAAAATTTTGGTCTCGGCGGTTTTCCGCTCCACAACTGCCTGCCTCACCTTGATGCCTCCATAATTTTCTGCACCGCCCGGATAAAGGTTTCCATTTCCTCCCGGCTGCCGATGCTGACCCGGTTGTAATCCCCCCAGGGCCCTTCGGAGAAGAAACGCACCAGAATGCCCTCTTCCTTCAGCTTGCCGAACAATTCCTTGGAATGAATCCTGTCGCTCTTGAAGGGTACAAAATTGCCTAAGGAATTAGTAGTGGCAAAACCCAAATCCTTCAGGGCCTGAATGGTATAAGCCCTGTTCTCCATAATCTTTTGCCTGTTGGCCTCAAAATATTCCTCATCCAGCAGGGCCCCCTGCCCCGCCGCCATGGACATCCGGTTCACGCTATAGGGGTTGATGGAATTTTTCACCACCTGCAAATCCCCAATCAGCCCTTCATCCGCCATAACGCAGCCCAGCCGGGCCCCCGCCATGGAATAGGACTTGGAAAAAGTCCTGGTAACAGCCAAATTGGGATATTTGTGAATCAAAGGCAGCACGGTTTCCGCACCGAAATCCACATAGGCCTCATCAATCACCACCACATTGTCCGGATTATGCTCCACAATGTCCGCAACCTGTTGCACCGTCAAGGCCAACCCCACATCCGCATTGGGATTCACAATAAAGACAGTGCCCCCGGCGTTGTAATAATCCTCCGGCCTGATGGTCAAATCCTTCTGCAAAGGAATTACCTTAGGGGTAAGCCCGTTGAAGCTGGCAAAAACCGGATAAAAGCCATAGGTCACATCCGCAAAAACAGGCACATGTTCATGGTCGCAAAAGGCAATGAACAGCCAGCTCAGCACCACATCGCTGGAATTGCCAAAAATAATCTCGTTGGCAGCCACGCCCCACTTTTCGCAAGCCGCCCGTGTCAACTCGGTGCAATGGGGATCCGGATAAAGGGCCAAATCCCCTGCCGCCTGACGTGCCAACTGCTGGGCCAAGGGCGATGGGGGGAAGGGGTTCTCATTGGTATTCAACTTGATGTATTTCTGCTCCCGCGGCTGTTCCCCCGGCACATAGGCCACGTGATCCGCAAACTTGACACTGAAAAACCTGCTCATCTCTGTTTCCTTGCGTAGTAGAAATCCGCGACGTAATAAGCGTGTTTAGGCAAGGCACCGGACAAAAATCGGGTGAGACAGACCTAAGCGGTCATCGAAGTCGATTTTTGGAACGGTAACGCAGTATAAACCGATTAGGACAAGCGGATCACTGCGCTTCTGGCATGGGCCGTAAGCCCTTCTTTGGTGGCAAAAAAGGCCACATCCTCCGCCACCTTGCTCAAGGCACTCTTTGTGAAATAGGTATACTGGGTCTTCTTTACAAAATCATCCACGGAAAGGGGACTGGAGAATTTCGCCGTACCGCTGGTGGGCAGGGTGTGATTCGGCCCTGCCAAATAGTCACCCAGGGCCTCAGGACAATTCCGTCCCATGAAAATGGACCCCGCATGCCGCACCGCATCCAAATAATCAAAGGGATTATCCACGCACAACTCCAAATGCTCCGGAGCAATCTCATTGGCAATATCAATGGCCTTCATAATATCCTCCGCCACAATAATCTTACCGTTATTGTCGATGGAGGCACGGGCTATCTCCTGTCTCTCCAACCGGGGAATCTGCACTTCCAATTCCTGCTGCACCGCCAGGGCCAGCTCACCGGAATCCGTCACCAGCACCGCACTGGCCAACTTGTCATGTTCCGCCTGGCTCAACAAATCCGCTGCCACCTGCTTGGGATTGCTCTTGGCATCCGCCACAATCAAAATCTCGCTGGGGCCCGCAATCATATCGATGCTCACCTTGCCGTAAACCTGCTTCTTGGCCTCCGCCACAAAAGCGTTCCCCGGCCCCACAATCTTGTCCACTGCCGGCACGCTCTCCGTACCATAGGCCAGGGCAGCCACCGCCTGGGCTCCCCCCACCTTGAAAATCTTGTCCACCCCTGCCACATGGGCCGCAGCCAAAATGTAGGGGTTTATCTTCCCCAATTCGTTGGGGGGCGTCACCATCACCACTTCCCTGCAACCCGCAATCTTGGCAGGAATGGCGTCCATCAGCACGGTGGAAGGATAGGCAGCAGTACCCCCGGGCACATAAAGGCCAGCCCTGTCCAAAGGGATAACCTTCTGCCCCATCACAATCCCCTCTTCATCGTTTATAGTGAAACTGTTATGCTTCTGCTTCTCATGAAACTTCGTAATATTGGCCGCCGCCCGTTGCAAAATCCGCAAAAACTCCGGCTCCACCAGGGCCACCGCCTCATCAATTTCCTGCCGGCTCACCAAAAGTGCGGTCAACTTGGCCCTATCGAATTTCTCATTATAAAAGAAGAGGGCCTTGTCCCCGTCCCGGCGCACGGCGGCAATAATATCCTCCACAATCCGCTCCACATCCATGGCGGGCACCACCCGGGCAAAAATCTTCTCCTTGGGCACCTCACCGTACTTGTATATTTTAATCATTCTTTTCCTCCACCAATTCAGCCAATTTGTTTTTCAGGGCCTCAATCTGTTCCCCTTTGAATTTGCAGGCGCTCCTGTTGGCAATCAGACGGGCGCTGATGGACATCACCTCTTCCAACACCCTGAGATTGTTTTCCTTCAACGTGGTACCTGTCTCCACAATATCCACAATCACATCACTGAGCCCCAGCAAGGGTGCAATCTCAATGGAACCGTGCAATTTGATAATATCAATGTTCCTGCCCCTGGACTGGTAGTACTTGTTGGCGATATTGGTAAACTTCGTGGCAATCCGCAGGGTCTTTGTGGAATCATCCTCAAAATCCCGGGGTCCCGCCACCACCATACGGCAAACGCCCAAATGCAAATCCTGCAGCTCGTCCACCTCCGGGGAATACTCCCTCAGAATATCCGCACCTGCCACCCCGATGTCAGCGGCCCCACGCTCCACATATTTTGATACATCCGAGGGCTTCACCCAAAAATAACGGATACGCTTTTCATCATTATCGAAAAACAACTTGCGGCTGTTCTCCGAATACTGGGGACTGCCGAAACCCGCCCCGGTGAACAGGCCGTAAACCTTGTCCCCCAGCCGCCCCTTGGGCAGGGCCACATTCAAATAACCGTCATCCTTCTGCTCCCCCGCAACCCGCTCCAAAAGATTGATATACACCGCAAAACCGATGGCCCGGGACCTGCGGTGCATCTTCTCCATCAGGGGGTCATACTGCCCCCCGGACAGCACAGGACTGGGTATGCCATTGATATAGCCCTTCATAATGGTCCCGTTGTAATAATTGAGATCCGCATCCAGTTTGGCCGTCAAACGCAAATTGCCGGCAAAACTTTCCTTCTGCAGCCGTTGCCACAGCACCGCATCCAGATTGGCCAACTCCAAAATCCAGTCATCCGTAATCAGCTGCATACTTTGGGCCGCCAGCACAATCACCTGATAAATGTCTTCACTCTCAACCTTCCCGAAACACTCAATACCGGTCTGCATAATCTCCTTGAAGGAGTTGGTATCCTTAATCACCCGGTACACATTCTCATTGTAGCAGACCCGCTGGGTAACCTCCGGCAAATCCTTAGAGTTCTTGATGATGCTCAAAGTCACATCCGGCTTCAGGGCCATCAGACGGCCATTGGTGTCCGTAAAAGTGATAACATTATCGGACATCAGAAAGCCCTTGTTCTTGGCATACAAATCGTACTCTTCAAATTTGCTCATGCGGTAGGGCTGGTAACCCTTCTGCAAATACAAACTCCTGAGCAACAGCATATATTTTTCGCTGTTCTGCAGGACCAAATCCCCTATTTCCATTTCCGCTTCCTACTTCAAATAGCTCAGGGCGGCCTTGTAGCCACCCTCCCCGTATTGCAGGCATCTGTTCACCCTGCTGATGGTGGCGCTGCTGGGCCCCGCCTTCTCCACAATCTCATTGTAGCTCTTGCCTTCGTTCAAAAGCCGGGCGGTTTCCAACCGTTGCGCCATATCCTTGATTTCCTTGATGGTGCACATATCCATCAAAAGTTTGTAACACTCATCCTTGCTATTGACCCTGCTTAACACCAACAACAAATTTTCCACATCGGGAGTCCTAATCTTATCCATCTTCCCACCTTATTTTTGAATCGTATTCAAGAAGGAACGCAGCCGCTCGTTAGTGCTGTTTTCAAACACCTCCTGGGGTGTGCCCTCCACCTGAATAACCCCATCCGCAATAAAAACAATCCTATTGGCCACTTCCCTGGCAAACCCCATTTCGTGGGTCACCACCACCATAGTCATCCTATCCCTGGCCAAATCCCGCATAGTATTCAGCACCTCCCCCGTCAGCTCCGGGTCCAAGGCACTGGTGGGCTCATCAAAAAGCATTATATCCGGCTTCATACACAGGGCACGGGCAATGGCCACCCGCTGCTGCTGGCCGCCGCTGAGCTTCAGGGGATACACATCCCGCTTCTCCGCCAACCCCACCTTGGCCAGCAGGGCTTCCGCCTCCCGGGTAACCTCCGCCGCCCGGCGTTTCTGCACCTGCACCGGGGCCTCAATCAAATTCTCCAGCACCGTCATATGGGGGAACAGATTGAACTGTTGGAACACCATCCCCATATTGCAGATTATCTTTTGCTGCTTCTCCCTGCCCACATACTTGCCATCCTGAACCAGGGGCTTGCCATCAATAACAATCGTACCGGCGGAAACATCCTCCAATTTGTTCAAACAACGGAGCAAAGTGGATTTGCCGCTGCCGCTGGGACCGATGATGGCCACAACTTCCCCCTCATTCACATCCAAACTGATGTCCTTCAGAACCTGAAGCGTGCCGAAACTCTTGGCCAGATTTCTTACCTCAATCTTCTTCACCGCACACCTCCTCAATCCGCACTGGAACGGCTGTAATATCTTTCCAGACGCTCAAACCCGATGGTGAACAGCAAAGTTGCCAAAAGATAGAAAACCGCCGCCACCAAAAAGGGCACAATGGAAAAATCCCGCTGCACCAAATTGCGGGTGGTACGCATCAAATCATTCATGGCCAGCACATACACCAGGGAAGTATCCTTCACCAAAGTAATGGTCTCGTTGGAAATCGGCGGCAGCACAATGCGGAACACCTGGGGCAGGATAACCCTTCTCAGGGTCTGCCAATAACCCATGCCCAGGGCGTGGGCCGCCTCATACTGGCCCTTAGGAACCGCCTGAATGCCGCTGCGGAAAATCTCGCAGAAATAAGCCGCATAATTGAACACAAAGGCGATAATCGCCGCCGTGAAATCTTCAAAATAAACACCTACGGTGGGCAGGGCAAAATACACGAAAAGCATCTGCAACATCAAAGGGGAACCCCTCAACACCCACACATAGGCGGCAATGAACTTCTTAATTATAGTAAAGGTACTGACCCTGCCCAGGGCCAGTACCATTCCCAGGGGTAAGCTGAGAACTATGACCAAAAAGAAAATCTTGGCACTCTCCACAGTTCCCAGCCACATCTGGGGGATAATTGATAAAATGTAATCCATCAGTCAAACCATCAGTAAACGGTGATATCAGCACCCAACCATTTTTCGGAAACCTTCTTGCAGAAGCCGTCCTTCTTCATCTCCGCCATAACCTTGTCAATGCTCTCAATCAGGGCCTTATCCTCTTTGCGGAAAGCGATGGCAACCACCTCGTCACCCATGCTCTTGTCCGCCTTGCGATACTTGGCCGGCGCCTTCTTGCTGTAATAACCTGCCAAAACCGCATCCACAATCAAAGCATCAATACGGCCCGTATCCAAATCCATGTAAGCGGCAGCGAAATCAGGATACTTCTTGAAACCCTTCAGGGATGCCTTCAACTTGGCATTCTCCGGCAGATTCAACAGATAATCGCCGGTAGCGTCATCCTGGCAGCCCACAATCTTGCCGGCCAAATCCGCCGGGCCATTAATCTTACTGTCGGCCAAAGTCACAATCCACTGAGCATTGTTGATGTAGGGCTTGGACAGGCCATACACTTTTTCACGCTCCGGATTAACGGTGAAGCAATTCCAAATGGCATCAATACGGCCGGACTTAATCTCCGCTTCCTTTGCACCCCAATCAATGGGTTTGAAAGTAACCTTCATGCCCAAACGTTTGGTTGCTTCACGGGCCAAATCAATATCGAAGCCCACAATCTCGTTCTTCTCGTCACGAAAACCCATGGGAGCAAAATTATCATCCAAACCGATAATCAAATTCTCCTTCACCGGTTTCTTGTCATTGCCGCAGCCGGCAACGAAAGTCATACCCAAAGCCGCAACCGCAGCCAACGCCAAAATCTTTTTCATCTTCAATACCTCTTTCTTAACAAGAATTTTTCAAGTTTCAATCCAGGGGTTCCGTCCCTACGAAACCTGTTCACGCAACCCGATGCTGCTATTATACTTCACTCTGCTAAAGTTGTAAAGAGGAAAATGCGTTTTTTTAACTTTCGCATCCGGCTCTGCCTCATTGGTTGGCAATGTATTTGCGGATTTCTCCCAAACCCACCATTCTGTTGCCCCCCGCAAGCATCGTAGGCGCCTGACGGATGGCATATTTGGTGGCCAGTTCCGTATTTTCTTCCGCAATAATTTTCTTGAAAGCCACACCCTTCTGCTGCAGAAGCTTCTCCGCCAAAGCGCAGTTGGGGCAGGTCTTGGTGGCAAAAAGCACAACCCCGTCCAACTTAACTTCCGGCTCCGGTGCGGCCACCGTCACCTGGCTGCCCGCAATCCCGGCCCTGCGGAGTTTGGAATTGGGAATATTATAGGTCTTCCTGTCCTTATATTCCTGGGCCTTGCCGTCATTCCAATTCTGTACCGGCCGGTAATAGCCCGTAATGCGGCTGTACACCTCCGTAGGATGGCCGCAATGGGGACAAATGAACTGCTCCCCCGCCAAGTACCCATGATCCTTGCAAACGCTGTAGGTGGGGCTCATGGTGTAATACGGCAACTTGAAATTATAGGCAATCTTCTTCACCAGATCCGCCGCCGCCTTCCAATCCGGCAATTTCTCACCTAAAAAGGCATGGAACACGGTGCCGGAGGTGTAACGGGTCTGCAACTCATCCTGCACTTCCAAAGCGGAGAAAATATCCTCCGTGTAACCTACGGGCAGATGGCTGGAATTGGTGTAATAGGGGGTGCCGTTCTCATTGGCAGTGATGATATCCGGGAACTGCTCCTTGTCGTGCTTGGCAAAACGGTAGGTGGTGCTTTCCGCCGGGGTCGCCTCCAAATTGTAAAGGTCCCCATACATTTCCTGATAATCACTGAGCCGTTCCCGCATATGATCCAAAACCTCACGGGCAAATTTCTGCGTCTCAGGATGAATCAAATCCTTCTTCAACCATTTGGCGTTCAGGCCCACCTCATTCATGCCAATCAGACCGATGGTGCTGAAATGGTTGGCAAAGGTGCCCAAATAACGCTTGGTGTAGGGATAGAGCCCGTTATCCAAAAGCTTGGTGATAACCGTACGCTTGGTCTTCAAACTGCGGGCACTGATATCCATCAGTTTATCCAGCCGTTTGTAGAAATCCGCCTCGTCCTGGGCCAAATAGGCAATACGGGGCAGATTGATGGTCACAACCCCGATGGAACCGGTGCTTTCGCCGCTGCCGAAGAAACCGCCGGACTTTTTCCGCAGTTCCCGCAAATCCAGACGCAGCCGGCAGCACATGCTCCGCACATCGCTGGGCTCCATATCACTATTAATGTAGTTGCTGAAATAAGGAGTGCCGTACTTGGCGGTCATCTCAAAAAGCAACTTGTTGTTTTCTGTCTCGCTCCAATCAAAATCCCTGGTAATGGAATAAGTGGGAATAGGATATTGGAAACCCCGGCCGTTGGCATCGCCCTCAATCATAATATCGATGAAGGCCTTATTCACCATATCCATTTCCTTCTGACAATCACCATAGGTGAAATCCATTTCCTTGCCCCCCACAATAGCGGGCACATCCTTCAAATCCTTGGGCACTGTCCAATCCAAAGTAATATTGCTGAAGGGGGCCTGGGTGCCCCAGCGGCTGGGGGTATTCACACCATAAATAAAGCCCTGGATGGCCTGCTTAACTTCCCGCTGGCTCAAATTGTCCACCCTGACAAAGGGTGCAAGATAGGTATCAAAGGAACTGAAGGCCTGGGCCCCCGCCCACTCGTTCTGCATAATGCCCAAAAAATTCACCATCTGATTGCAAAGGGTGCCCAGGTGGGATGCGGGAGCGGAAGTAATCTTGCCCGGCACACCGCCCAAACCCTCCTGAATCAACTGCTTCAGGGACCAGCCGGCGCAATAACCCGTAAGCATGCTCAAATCGTGGAGATGGATGGCCGCACTGCGGTGGGCCTGGGCAATCTCCTCGTCATAAACCTCGCTGAGCCAATAATTGGCGGTAATGGCGCCGCTGTTGGAAAGAATCAACCCCCCCACTGAATAAGTGACGGTGCTGTTTTCCTTTACCCGCCAATCATTAATCTTCAGATAGTTATCTACAGTCTCCTGATAATTCAGCTACGCACCGCCGATGTTGCGGACCTTCTCCCTCTGTTTACGGTAAAGGATATAGGCCTTGGCCACATCCGCATAGCCCCCATCGCTAAGAATCTCCTCCACGGAATCCTGAATGTCCTCAACGGTGATAACACCGTCATGGATTTTATTCTCATAAGCAGCCGTAACCCTAAGGGACAACATATCAATAATACTGGGATGGAACTGCTTGTTCAACGCCTCAAAGGCCTTGGTAATGGCCCCGCTAATCTTGCCGATGTGGAACTCCACCAGGGAGCCGTCACGTTTCTTTACCTGGTACATTTCTCCTCCTCTCAAAACCATTCAGTCCTGGAATTTTTCAGTGTTGTTATACTACCACAACCACAACCTGTTGTCAATAGGAATATTTATGCACACAATATCTTGTGTTACTCCTTGCTTTTTCATAAACAAATGTGTATAATGGGCAATCATGACTATCAACGGACTGCAAAAACTGACTTTATTGGATTATCCCGGGCACACCGCCTGCACGGTTTTCCTGGGGGGCTGCAACTTCCGCTGCCCTTTCTGCCATAATTTTGAACTGGTGGAGAGCCCCGCCCCAACGGATGGAATTTCTGAACAGGAACTGTTGGCCTTTCTCAGCAAACGCCGGGGGCTCCTTGACGGGGTCTGCATCTCCGGCGGAGAACCCACCCTATGCCCCCGCCTGACACAACTGATCAAAAGCATCAAGGATTTGGGATTCAAAGTGAAGCTGGACACCAACGGCAGCAACCCCCAAATCATCCGGGGGCTTTTAAACGCCAACCTGCTCGATTACATCGCCATGGACATCAAAGCCGCACCGGAAAACTACGAGAAGGTGGCCGGAGTATGTGTAAATATGAATGCCATAGAGCAAAGCATCCGCATGATAATGGACAGCGGCATAGATTACGAATTCCGCACCACGGTGGTGGAACCCCTGCACCGCTTGCAGGATTTTCAGGCCATCGGCCCCTGGCTCAAAGGAGCCAAAGGCTATTTTCTGCAACCCTTTGTGGATAGGGACACGGTTCCCACGGAGGGCCTCGCCTCCCCCAGTGAGGAAACTCTGCAAAAATACCTGAAAGAAATCCAACGCTTCCTCCCCAATGCCCAAATCAGGGGAAAATAAAATGGGAAGTGTCACTGCCAACCCTTGTCCGCCCATAAAGGGGCGGGGGACCGCCTATGGGAGCGTGTCGGCGGTGGT
>JAKSOM010000140.1 GCA_024405585.1 Acidaminococcaceae bacterium
ACCGGCACCACCTCATAAACCCCATCACCAAAAACATGGGCCCTGTCCAAATAACTCAGACGGGCTTCCTCCATAGGCATAATCTCACCGTTTATCAAAATCAAATTCTTGTCCATTTCAACCTCCAAACATCATAGTTGTATTTTATTCTAAAAAAGAAGTTATTGCAAGTTTTATCGTGCAATAACTTCAATACCTGTTAATTTTTTTCGCCAAAAGGGCGGCGCAAACCCCCTTTACCACATCCCCCGCAACAAAGGGCAGCACCCCCATCATCACCGCCTGCCACCAGTTCATGCCGGTAAGAAACATCATCTGCACAACCCCAAAGAAATAAATGAGGGGCATACCCAACAAAATTGTAACCATTGCGTAACGGGAAAAATTATACTCCCTGCCCTTGGCAAGGGCCATCAGCACCACCGCCGGCAGAAACGCCCAAATATAGCCCCCCGTAGGTCCGAAGAGTTTGGCCGGCCCTGCCATTCCGCCCGTGAATACCGGCACCCCTGCCAACCCCAACAGAATATACACCAACATGGTCAAAAAGGCCTGACGGGGTGTCAGTAAAAGAGCCACCAGATTCACCACCAGGGTCTGTAAGGCCAGTGGTGACATGGAAAAAGGCAGAGGAATAACAATATAGGCACTGACACAATTCATGGCCACTAGCAATGAAATTTTGGTTAATTCCCGTGTATTCATCAATCCCAATTAAACTTTCCGGCTGTAAAACCTATTACATCCACATATTTGGCCCCCGCCCGCCTCAGCGTTCTGGCCGCTTCCCGGGCCGTGGAACCGGTGGTAAAAATATCATCCGCAAGCAGTATCCGCTTGCCAGCCACATCCTCTGTCACCCGAAAACATCCCGCCAGTTCCTGTTCCCTTTGCAACTGGTTCAAATTGTAGAGGGGGGCTGTCTCCCTCACCCGCTGCAGGACCCTCTTTTTAGTCAAAGGCAAAAATGCAAAAATTAAGCGAGGGATATCATATCCCCGCTCTGCCACCCTGTTCCGGGATGTTGGAATTGTTTCTATTATATCATATTGTTGCAAAAATTGACCCCACCCTTCAGAAAAAAATAATTCCGCCTCTTCCTGCAATTTTAACGAATAATGTTTTTGACCATAAAACTTTATCTGACGGATGGTATCCCGCAACTCACCCTGGTACTTGTAGAAAAGATAAGCAAGATTAATGTCCTCCTGCTCCTCCAACATTTTCTCCAAATAAAAATTTTCCCTGCAAACAGCACAGAAAAGTCCCGCATAAATCTCCTCCCCGCAAACGGCACAGCGGCGGGGAACAATTATTTCCTTCAACAAAGTAAACCAATATCCCATATTCATATTACAATTATAGCATTGAAAGACCGGCAAATAAATGATATAATGCACAAATTATTGGAGGATATATGCTATATGAACTACCCTGATTTGCGAGGAAAACTGTTGGCCATGGATATGTATAACTGTGATGCCAATATCCTGGAGGACTGCAACAAAGTAATTGCCATCGTCAATGCGGCAGCCACCGATACTGCCATGCAAATGCTAAAAGTTGAACATTCCGATGCGGAGGAAGGGAAATCCTATTCCCTCTTCGGCATCTGTATTCAAGGGCATATCGTCATCCATGCCTATCCGGAATACGGATTCTGCGACATGGATATCTACAGCAATTTCCCGGAAGCCCATCCCAGTGCCTGTGCCCGGTCCATCCGTCAACAAATGAATCCGGACAAAGTAAAGATTACTGTCCTGGACAGAGGGGATTTCGGCTCTGAAAATGACATGAAACCCCACCGCCGTTCCTCTTCCAAACTCATCCGGCGTACTAAAAACTTTGGTGGACGCCTGAAAAAAATGATACTGAAACCCAGAGGAATTTAATATGAAATATTTACTTGCTTTATTCTTAACCGTGTATACATCCACCTGTCTGGCCTACAGCGACCTGGATGTGGCCGCAGCCAAAAGAGGTGAAAACGTCATCAACGGTGATTTGAGCGGTGCGGACCTTTCCGGCTGCAATTTAAGCGGCCGTGACTTCAGCGGCACCACCTTTGCCGAAGCCCGCCTGACCAAAGTGAATTTTGACAACTGCAATTTCAAGGGTGCCTCTTTCTACCGCACTTCCCTGCTGCAAGCCAGTATGCGAAATTGCAAATTCCAGGGTGCCACCCTGAACTACTCCAATGCGGCAGGTGCGGACCTGACCAATGCAGATTTCAGCAAAGCCAACCTTTACCGCAGCAATTTCACCCGGGCCAAACTCATTAATGCCCTCTTCACCGGTGCGGACAGCCAGGAATGCAATTTTGACAGTGCCGCCTGTGACTATGCGGATTTCGTAAGTGCCAACCTAAACAACAGCTGGTTCAGACAAACAAAATTAGTCAAAGCCGTTATGCGGAACGGCAATCTCTATTGTTGCAATTTCAGCCAGGCGGATTTGTCAGAAACGGATATGCGGGGCTGCAACTTAGCCAAAGCCAACTTCAACAGAGCCAAACTGGATGGGACCAAATTGGACAGGGCAATCCTCAGGGAAGCAGACCTGCGTAACGCCAGCATGAAAAACACGGAATTCAAACGTGCCTTTTTCCTGAATGAGGCAATCACAAAATAAATACAGGTTATTCCATACAAAAGGGCTGTAACAAAATAAAAAACACAAAAGGACGGAATCGGGAAAAACATCACGAA
>JAKSOM010000141.1 GCA_024405585.1 Acidaminococcaceae bacterium
GAAAAATAACGGAGGGAACAAATCTGCCGGCGGAATGCCATGTTCAGGGGCGTACGGAAATGATGGTGTCGGAATACTGTGTGGGGGGCTCCTTTGTCGCTTCGCTTCAGGGCGTAAGGCGCAAGGTGCAGGGCGCAGGAAATGTACCATGTTTCGATAATTCAATTTTAGATGGATTGCATGAAGGGAATTGTCAGTTCCGGTGCAGGGAAAAATTATTTTTGAGAGACAGGCAGGAGGCGGAATTCCCTGTGGTGGGGGACCAATACTGCAGGATGCATGTGCTGAATTCCGTGGAACTTTCTTTAGCGGCCAATATTCATGAAGTTTTGGAGGCCGGGGTTACGTCATTGCGTATGGACGGCAGGTATTATTCGGTAGAGGAATTGAGGAATTTGATTAAGATGTATCGGGATATTTTGGATGGGAAGAAATCCTTGGAGGAAAATCTCCCCCATACCACCAGGGGGCATTATTTTAGGGGAGTGGAATGAATTTATTTGCTGCTAAGATTTTAGAATTTGATAAAGTCAAGGGCTTGTTGGCGGACAAGGCCGCCACCCATTTGGGCAGGGAGGCCGCAGAAAACATCCGGGTGGAGCATAATTATCAGAAAGTACAGGACCTGCAACAGGAGACCGAGGAAGTTACCAGGATTTTTGATGAGGGGCAGCGGCTGCCTTTTGGGGGTTGTTATGATATTACTGCCCTGTTGAAACGGACGGAGATAGGCAGTATCCTGGAGCCGGAGGAATTGCTGCAGGTGGGCTCCACTTTGAGTTCCATCAATGCCATGAAGAATTTTTTGGCGGTGGAACGGGGCACCGCCCCCACATTGGCCGGCATTGGGGATGAACTGGTTTTCTTCACCAAGTTGGAAAAGCAAATCAACAGCATTGTGGATGAACATGGGGTGATGCGGGATAATGCCAGCCCCAAGTTGGGCAGTTTGCGCAGTGCCATTGCGGATGCCAAAAACAAGGTGCGGCAGCATTTGGACGGTATTTTGCATAACAGCAGTTATCAGAAATATTTTCAGGAAAACCTGGTCACCATGCGTGGGGACAGGTATGTGATTCCCGTGAAGCAGGAATATCGGATGAATTTCCCCGGTATTGTCCATGACCAGAGCAGCACCGGCGCCACCCTTTTCATTGAACCCTTGGCGGTGGTGAACCTGAACAACGACATCAAGCGGTTTTTGGCGGAAGAAAGGCAGGAAATTGAACGAATCCTGCGGCAAATCACCGCCAATATCGGTGCTGAGGCGGGGGAAGTTTGGCGTTGCCTGAAAATTATGGTGCGTTTGGATGTAATCAGTGCCAAGGGGTTATTGGCTCTGGAACAGCATGGGGTACGTCCCCAGCTTTCCACGGATTACCGTGTACACATCCATCAGGGACGGCATCCTTTGCTGGACCCCAAAAGTGTTGTGCCCTTGGATTTGGCCATCGGAGATGGCTATACCATGCTTTTGATTACCGGGCCCAATACGGGGGGAAAAACGGTGGCCTTGAAGACCCTGGGTTTGTTTGCTTTGATGGCTCAGGCGGGTCTGTATTTGCCTGCCTTGAATGTGGACATTCCCGTGTTTACGGCGGTGTATGGGGATATTGGGGATGAGCAGAGCATTGAGCAATCTTTGAGCACTTTTAGCGGCCACATGAAGACGGTGATAGAAATACTCGACTCTGCTAACAAGGGTGATTTGATTCTAATAGATGAACTCTGTGCCGGCACGGACCCCAACGAGGGGGCGGCCCTGGCCATGAGTATTCTTGATAATTTGAACAGCCGTGGGATTATGACTATGGTTACTACCCACTACAGTGAGCTGAAGACCTTTGCCTATAACCATCCGGGGATGTTGAACGCCAGCGTGGAGTTCAACCAGGAGACCCTGCTGCCCACTTATAAACTGCTTCTTGGGGTGCCCGGCAGCAGTAATGCCTTTAATATCAGCCGCCGTTTGGGTTTGCCGGGGGAATTGGTGGATAAGGCGGGGGCCATGTTGCAGGAAGAACACCGGCACATGGAAAAAGTGCTGAATGATTTGGAGGAAAAGCGGCGCAATTTCGAAATCAGCCGGGACGAGATAGAAGAAATGCGTTTTGAGACGGAGAAGCTCAGGAACCAGCTGTCCTATCAGAAACGGGAATTTATGAAGGAACGGAACATTCTGTTGCGGAAGGCCAGGGAACAGGCGGACGAGATTTACCGCTCCAGCCGCCGGGAGGCAGAAATCATTTTGAAGGAACTCAGGGCCCACAAGAAGGATTTTGACGAGAAGGAACTGCAGCGTCTGACGGAGATGGCCAGAACTTCCCTCTACAAGGATTTTTCGGTGGACCAGGAGCTTCCGGAGGGTCAGCCCCTCACTATGGAGAAAGCCCAACCGGGGCAAAATGTTTTTGTGAAATCCTTGGGCAAGAACGGCAGGATTCTCAAAAAAAATGCTCACGATGTTACAATTCAGATGGGGATTTTGCGGATGAATCTTGCTGCGGAGGACTGTATATTGACAGTGGCCCAACCTGCGGATATAATGGGTCAGGAAAGTAAGCCCCGCAGGGTGAAAAACAGCAGGGAGAAGCTCATTTTCGGCAAGGTGCAGAATTCCAAATTGGATGTGGATTTGCGGGGAATGATGGTGGAGGAGGCCCTGCCGGTTATTGACAA
>JAKSOM010000142.1 GCA_024405585.1 Acidaminococcaceae bacterium
CGCAAAACTGGAATCCTTTTTCTTGCTTCTGTAGTCATCCTTTTTGACACAAAAATCCTGCAATTTCGTTCTGGGGGCAGGGTAAAACTTTTCCCTAACCATCTCTTTGAAACCAAAATAACTGCCCCCAATCAGCGCTTCCGGATGCTCCAAAGCAAGGGCCCGGATATAAATGGGAATCTGAACATTGGCCTCACCGCTCGGAAGGGCCCCCGTCTTGTAATCCGTAACATAGTAACGCTTGCTGCCGTCCTGCATCCTGATTTCATCAATATGATCAATACGGCCGGCGAACAGCACCTTGTGGGACAAACCCGCAAACAGTTCCACGCCCCCCTCCCGGTTTTTGCCAAAGGGTTTTTCGTTGGCCAAATTTTGCATATTGGCCTGCCTCTCTTCCTTTTCGTAAATGTACCACTCCATCAGCTTTTCCGTCAGTTCCCTAATCTCTTCCTCAAACAGTTTCAACTCCTTGCCCGTATAATCCTTGTACCGCTTCTCATCATCCTGCAACAGGGCCTGTGCCTCCGCAGCGCAAATCCGCAACAAACCCTCCTGCTCATTTGCCAATCCCTGGGATTGCAACTCATCAAAATAACGGGCAATTACACTATGTACAAAATTACCCTTGTCCAAACTGTCAATGGCCGTCTCCGAATCATAGGGAATCTCCCTGTTCCAAATGTATTGGACCAAATATCTGAAGGGGCACTCCACATAGGTCTTCAATTTGCTGCTGTTCATCCTGATGGGTTCGCTCCCCCAATTCATCCCTATATGCCCGTCGAAAGGACTGTCCGGTTGGGACCGCTCCTCATCGCACCGGGACAAATCCCGCAACAAGGCCTCATCCTCGGTTATATTAAGCACCCTGTGGTAATTCCCTGCCCGCAAATCCTTTTCCGTCACCTGCTGACCCTCCTGTTGCAGTTTTTGCTCCAACATATCCACATAGGCGCTCCTATCCATATTATCCGCCCTGGTCCAGCTGAAATAAACCTCCTCCTGCCCCATGGCCAGCATTTTGGCAAACAAATACTCTGCCTCCCGGTAATGGGTCATAACAACCGGCAGTTCTATCCCCATATCGGAACGGAAACACTTCCTTTCCCTGTCGGAATAAATCCAATTTTCCCTGAATTTGGAAGGAAACTCCTCCTCGTTGAGCCCCGCCACATAAAGGTACTTATGGGGAAAGCCGATGGCGCTGACAAAAGTGGTCAGCATCACCCCGTCTTCGTCCCCCTGGGTAATCGTATAGGACTCATTCTCCAAAGCGTCCTCCAAATATTGCCAAAATTTTCCGCCGGTGAGATTTTCATCCATAAAGGGGCAAACCTTGGCCGTCTCAACCAATCCCTGCAAAACCTGGCCCAACTTTGCCGCCACGGCAAAATAATTTTTCAGCTCCACCAAATCAATGGTCCCCTCCACATACTGCCGGCCCAAGGCCTTTTTTGCATCCTCGTTTTGCAAATAGTTCTGCAGATTGGCAACATACTCCGCCACAGTGGCACCGGAACCCAAATTTTCCTCCAAACCCTGCATAATAGGATGCTGGGAAACCTTGTCCGTCCTGGGGATGGTAACCGGAATCCCCAAACGGTCCGCCAAATGTCTCGCCCCGGGAAAATCCTGCAATCTGTTCACTACGATAAGAAAATCCCCGTACTTGGCCCCCCTCCTGACCTTTTCCCCAATCTCCTGATAAATTCCCACAATTTCATCCCGATGGCTGGCATAATAGCGGAACTCCGTTTTCTTGGGCAAAACAAATTCCACCTTCTCCGGAACCCCATATTCACCCCTATTGCACAAACCCAAACGAAACGCCAATTCCTCCTCCAAAGGATTCAAAAGGTCAAAATCGCTCATCACCAATTTTTCGTAGGGCACCTGAACCCGCCCCTGCTTGAGGGCCTCTATCACCAACATATACCGGCCCTCCAAATCATACAGGTTCTTTTCCTGCAAATATCTTATATACAAATGGAAAAACTGGCAAATGTCGGAGTTCTTCTGCCTGGGGGCATCCTCATCATTCTCCTGCCACTTGTCCAGGCATTTTTTCAAGTCCTCCCCGTCCCATATCCCGGCACGCCTGAACTCCGTAAACAGGGCCAACAATTCCCTGGCAAAACCCTTTTTGTCCTTGAGGGGGGCAAAATACAATAAGGCATCCCCATATTTATCCAGCAAATGACGGATGATAAATTCCTGGGCCCTGTTGGAAAGGGCCCGATACCCCTTATATTCTCCAATGGTATCAAACAGCTTCTCCGCCAAGGTATCCATGGTCAGGCATTCCACCATATGCCGCTTCTGTATCTCCCTCTGCAAAGCCGCATTGGGCAAAATCAAAGCCCCTTTACCATAGGGCAAACCCTCTATCGAGGCAATCTTTTCTTCACGAACATTAATGACGCTACTCATAACACTACCTCCGTCCGATATACAAACATTATAAAACATTCCCCACAAGTTTTGTAGAACTTGTGGGGAATGTTTTAACAAATTTTTATCTCCTAACAAAAAAATTCGCCTGCCGAATCTTCGAGAGGCGAAAAAAATCGTAGAGTTGAGGGAAATTAGTATATTTCCCCAGGGCAATATACTAATTTCCCTGCTATAGGGATAGAAAAAGGACGATACAAATTTTGGTCATGACC
>JAKSOM010000143.1 GCA_024405585.1 Acidaminococcaceae bacterium
CCCGGATTTCCTCCGCCCTGGGATTGTTTTCGCAAATCTTTTCCACCAGGGGATGCTCCGCCGCCAGCACCAGGAAAGTGATGCCGAAAGATGTGTCGGGACGAGTGGTGTAGACCGTCACCTTGTCATTCAATTCGGGGATTTCAAAGGTCAGTTCCAAACCCTCGCTGCGGCCAATCCAATTGTTCTGCATAATGCGGACCCGCTCCGGCCAGCCGCCCAGTTTATCCAAATCCTGCAGCAGTTCATCCGCATAATCGGTAATCTTGAAGAACCATTGGGACAAATCCTTCTTCTCCACCACATTGTCGCAACGCCAGCATTTGCCGTCAATAACCTGCTCGTTGGCCAGCACGGTGGCGCAATGGCTGCACCAATTCACAGCGGATTTCTTCTTCACCGCCAAACCGCGCTTATAAAACAGTTCAAAGAACCACTGGGTCCACTTGTAATAGTCCGCCTTGCAGGTGGTCACTTCCCGGTCCCAGTCGTAACTGAGGCCCAGGGCCTTCTGCTGGCGGGTCATATTGGCGATGTTTTCCAAGGTCCATTTCTTCGGATGGATGCCGTGCTTGATGGCCGCATTCTCCGCCGGCATACCGAAAGAATCCCAGCCGATGGGATGCAAAACATTAAAGCCGTTCATAGTACGGAAACGGGCCACCACATCACCTATGGAATAGTTACGCACATGGCCCATGTGCAAATTACCGCTGGGATAAGGGAACATCTCCAACACGTAGGACTTGGGCTTGCCAGGGTCCTCCGTAACCTTAAAGGTCTGATGTTCTTCCCAATACTTTTGCCATTTCTCCTCTATCTCATGAGGGGTATACTTTTCATTCATCATTTTGTCCTCCCGGGGTAATTTTTCAATGCTTCCCCCAATATATAAACTGCTTTTTTGATATCCTCTGAATTGATAACGTAGGCCAAACGGGCCTCCTGCTGACCGAAATTAGGATTTCCGTAGAACCCGTTGCCCGGAGCGAACATCACCGTCTCCCCATCCACATCAAAATCCTGCAAGAGCCAAATGGCAAATTTCTCCGCATCATCCACCGGGAATTTTACCATCATGTAGAACGCCCCCTGGGGAACCCCAAACTGCACGCCGGGCAATTTACCCATGCACTCCACCAGGGTGTCCCTGCGCTTTTGGTACTCCTTCTTCACATCCGCAAAATACTGGGCATCCGTGTCATAAAGGGCTGTAGCACCAAGCATCTCCAAAGTGGGACAGCAGAGACGGGCCTGGCAAAACTTGATGATTTGCTGATTGAACAGGGCATTTTTGCAAATCAAACAGCCGATTCTGGCCCCGCAGGCACTGTAGCGTTTGGAAACGCTGTCCACCATAATCAAATGGTCATCCAACTCCGGCATGGAACTGAAACTCTTGAACTCCCCTTCGTAACAGAACTCCCGATAAACTTCATCCACTATCAGGGCCAAATCATATTTCAGCACCAAATCAGAAATCATCCGCATTTCCTTTTTGGTCAAAACCAAACCGGTGGGATTGCCGGGATTGGTTATGATAATGGCGGTAGTATTGCTGGTAATGGACCGCTCCACCACATCCCTCGGAGGCAATCGGTAGCCGTTTTCCACGCTGGTGCTGACCGTCACCACCCGGGCATTGGTCTGATTGACAAAGGTGGAATAATTGGCATAAAAAGGTTCAAAAAGAATCACCTCGTCACCCGGGTCGCAGGTGGTCTCCACCGCCAGTTGCAAGGCCTCACTGCCCCCATTGGTAATATGCACATGCTCAGGGGAATAATCCGCCCCGTACTGCCGGTAATACTTGCAAATAGCCTCAATCAGCTTGGGATCCCCCTTGCTGTCACCATAGGCAATCACCTTGGCATCATAATTCCGGATGGCCTCCAAAAAATGTTCGGAAGTGGCAATATCCGGCTGCCCGATATTCAAATGGTAGACCTTTTTCCCCGCCTTCTTCGCTGCGTTGGCAAAGGGCACCAGCTTGCGAATGGGGCTGTTCAACAACCTCTTGGCCCTGTTAGAAATATACATCACGCTTCTCCTAAAATCTTGATTTCCATCTCCAAATCCACATTATGTTTCGCCTTCACCTGTTTTTTTATCTCCGCCACCAGCTGCAGCACATCCGCCGCCGTGGCGTTGTTTTTATTGATAATGAAGCCAGCATGTTTGGTGCTGACCTCCGCACCCCCCACCGACAATCCTTTCAAACCCATCTCATCAATAATCTTGGCAGGAACAAAATCCCCCAAATGCTTGAAAACACTGCCCGCACTGGGATACTCCCAGGGCTGGGTGGCCTTCCGTTTTGCCAAATGCTCCCCGATGGTCTGACCGATGGTTTCCCCATCCCCCGGCTCCAGTTCCATAATCACGGAAGTTATCACCCCGGGGTAATCCTGCAAAACGCTCCTGCGGTAGCCGAAACCCATTTCATCAGCAACAAAACTGCGCCTGTTGCCATCCATATCCATCACCCCGATGGCCTTCACCACCCGGCTCATATCCCCGCCGAAGGCACCGGCATTCATACAGACGGCCCCGCCGATGCTGCCGGGAATGCCATAGGCAAACTCCAATCCGGACAAACCCTTCTGACAGGCCACAGTGGCGGCATAACCGAGACCCACCCCGG
>JAKSOM010000144.1 GCA_024405585.1 Acidaminococcaceae bacterium
AAATAATTGTCAAAAAAAAGCTTGCTGAACCCATACACATTCAGCGCCCCCTCGCACTCATGCTCCTCCCGAAAACCCTTCAGCCCAGGACCATAGGTGGCGGCGCTGCTGGCATAAATAAAGGGTATCTTTTTGTCCTGGCAAAAATGGAACAGCAATTTAGTGTATTCAAAATTGTTGTCCATCATATATTTGCCATTATATTCCATGGTGTCGCTGCAGGCCCCCTCATGGAAGATGACCTCAATATTTTCCTCATCAAAACTGCCCGAGGCCACCCGCTCACGAAAATCCACCTTGTCGATGTAATCCAGCACCTGCAGGTTCTGGATGTTCTTGAACTTCTCGCATTTGGTCAGATTGTCCACCACAAGGATATCCGTCCTGCCCGTTTCGTTCAAAGCGCGAATGATATTGCTGCCGATAAACCCGGCGCCGCCGGTGACGATAATCATATTTTACCCTCCTTGGCCAACTTGGCAACCTTCTCCACCAGGCCGGTGGTGGAATATCCGTCCTCGTAATTCAAAATCTCCACCCGGCCTGCGTACTGCCTGCCGGCCACTTCGTTTGCCTTATAGTCCCCGCCCTTCACCAAAATGTCAGGGCGAATCAATTTTATCAGTTCCGTGGGGGTGTCCTGCTCAAACAGCACCACCGCATCCACACAACCCAAAGCCGCCAACACCCGGGCCCGATCCACCTCACTGGTCAAAGGACGGGTAGGCCCCTTCAACCTGCTCACGCTGCTGTCACTGTTGAGCCCCACAATCAAATGCCTGCCCAGTGACCTGGCCTTTTCAAGATAAGTCACATGACCCACATGAAGCAAATCAAAACAACCGTTTGTAAAGACAATGGTCTCACCGCAAGCCCGCCAGGTGGCCGCCAATTCGCCGATCTCCTCCCAACTCAAGGTACGGTAGCCCCTGCCTTCCCTCCGTTCCTCCTCCAAAACATCCTTCAGCAATTCGCCCCGGTGCACGGGATAGGTGCCCACCTTGGCCACCACAATGCCGCTGGCCCGGTTGGCCATATAGACAGCATCCTCCACCTTCAGGCCCCCTGCAACGGCGGCAATCAGCGTTGCGGCCGCAGTATCCCCCGCACCGCTCACATCAAACACTTCCATGGCGGTGGCAGGGCTGTGGAGCACCTCTTTGGCGTTCACCAGGGTCATGCCCTTTTCCGAACGGGTCACCACCACATTTTTGATGGAGAACTTCTTGGCCGCCAGCCGTGCCATACGGACAATCTCCCCATCCTCATTGGGACAGTTCTCTCCCACCGCCTCATTCATCTCTTTCACATTGGGGGTGATATAGTCACAACCGCGATATTTTTTCCAATCACTGCCCTTAGGGTCAACCAAAACAGGAATTTTCTTGGTCTTGGCCAAAGCGATAACTTTCTGGACAAAGGCAGCCGAACAAACCCCCTTAGCATAATCACTGACCACAATACCGTCCAACCCCTTGGCCAAAAGTCCCTGCAGCCATTTGTCCAAAGTTTGAGTTTCCCTGTCAGTCAAATCCCCCGGCTCCTCAAAATCCAGGCGCAGCATCTGCTGGGAACCGCCCAAAACCCGCAACTTGGTAATAGTGCGGCGGTTTTTGGACTTCACCAGCCCCTTGCAGTCAATCTCCGCCCCCTTCATAATCCGCTCCAAGATCTGCCGGTTGTCATCATCACCGGTTACGCCCCCCATAAAAACCCGGCAGCCCAAACCCGCCAAGTTGGCCGCCACATTGGCCGCTCCGCCCAGTGTGGACTTCATATCCTTAATCCTGGTCACAGGGACGGGCGCCTCCGGGCTGATGCGTTTCACCTCACCCCAAAAATACCGGTCCAACATCACATCCCCAATCACGGCGATGCGCAATTTTTGAATCTCCTTGGTCAAAAAAGTGGTCAATGCCAATTTCTTCATCATTCACCATCCACCAACTCACAAATAATATGCCCCAAAAGGATGTGCATCTCCTGGGCCCGGGCAGTAACCTTGGCGGGAACCGCAATATTCACATCACAAATCTCTGCCATCCTGCCCCCGCCAAAAGCGGTGAAACCCACGCAGTAAATTCCTCTTTCCTTGGCCAGTTCAATGGCCTTAACTACATTGGCGGAATTGCCGCTGGTGCTCAGTCCCACCAGCACGTCCCCTGTCCGCCCCAATGCCTCCACCTGGCGTTCAAAGACCCTGTCATAACCGTAATCATTGCCCACCGCCGTAATAATACTGGTATCCACAGTCAGGGCAACAGCGCTCAGGCCCCTCCGCTCCTTTTGGAACCGGCCCACAAACTCCGCCGCCAAATGCTGGCTGTCCGCCGCACTGCCCCCGTTCCCGCAGAAAAGCACCTTGCCGCCACCGGCCAACGCCTTCTTGATAACACCGGCAATGCCATTCAGCTTGGCAGGAATATCGCTTTGCAACAACTCCTGTGCCACAGCAATATGTTCATTGATTCGCTCCTCAATCATTTTAGCCATTTTTCATTACTTCTCCGCAATTACAAGAAACTGAAATAATAGAACACCCTCAGACGATGGTCCTGCTTAGCATAACGCCGTTCATAAATAACTTCCAAATCCCAGCAACAAAAATGATGCTTCCAAGTCA
>JAKSOM010000145.1 GCA_024405585.1 Acidaminococcaceae bacterium
GTCCTTCCACCACCGCCACAATGGTGGCATACAAATATTGATAGTCCATCAGTCACCAAATGAAATGCCCAATTCCCGGCCCACACGAATAAGTTCAAAATCCAGGGGAACATTGCGGCTGCCGGAGCCGGCAATTTGCAGATCCACCGCTTTAATTTGATCGTCCTGCAAACTCATCATCACATTGTATTCCCCCTTCAGGCAACTTTCGGCAGCCACCACCCCGTAACGGGTGGCCAGCACTCTGTCAAAAGCGGTGGGCGTGCCGCCCCGTTGCAGATAACCCAAGGTGGTATTGCGGCTTTCGATGCCGGTCATTTCCTCTATGGCCTTGGCCACCTTCTCACCGGCACCGCCCAAACGGATGGTGTCGAAGCTTTCCTTCACCACCCTTGCCACACTCAGTTCACCCCCCACCGGTTTGGCACCTTCAGCCACCACTACGATGCTGAAGGACTTGCCTGCCGCCTTGCGGGCTTCAATTTTTTCGATGACTTTGTCAATTTGATAGGGTATCTCCGGCAGAAGGATGACATCCGCACCTCCTGCAATGCCGCTGTGCAGGGCAATCCAGCCAGCATACCGGCCCATAACTTCCAAAACCATGACCCGATGATGGCTCTCCGCAGTAGTGTGCAACCTGTCAATGGCATCCGTAGCCGCTGACATGGCGGTGTCAAAACCAAAGGTACGCTCCGTGCCCAGGATATCGTTGTCAATAGTTTTTGGACAGCCAACCACATTGACCCCGCACTCCCTGGCCAACTGGGCACCAATAGCAAGAGAACCGTCCCCGCCAATGACCACCAATGCTTCGATATTGTGTTTTTTCAAGTTGTCCAAGACCATCTGCCTGCGGTCTTCAAAAACCAAACCCTTCTCATTGTGTACTGCAAAGCGGAAGGGGTTGTCCCTGTTGGTGGTACCCAAAATAGTGCCGCCCCGGGGCAAAATGCCAGAAATCCTTTTGTAATCCAAGGGCTCAAGTTTACCGTTCACCAAACCGTTAAAGCCATTAATGCTGCCATAAACCTTACATCCGTTGTTCAGGAAGGTCTTGGCCGCACCTCTTATAACAGCATTCAAGCCGGGGGCATCCCCGCCCCCGGTCAAAATTGCAAATGTACACTTGTTGTCCATCATTGAATATTGAAAATTCTAAACCCGTCCGGGCTGATGCGAATGGCCTCGGACCCGTCAAATTTGTCATAACACAGCATACCCCCGTCCACATGACCGGGCCATGCCGTCAAAATCGTCATATGCTTGCTCAGTTTCCGCATCAAACTGTCCGTGTTGATATGGAATACGGGGACAAACAGGGTCTGTAAATTATCCAAAACAACCACATCATTGTCATACACCTTCAAATCCTCCAGGAACATATCCGGAGCATAGAGCCCCCGGTCTGCCGCCGGTATGCTCAAAAACCGCTCAGTGATAAGCTCACGGCAATCCACATAGACCCATTTTTCCTGTTGCGCCGCTTCACGCAATACTTTCGATTTGCCGCTGCCGGGTTTGCCCGTAATCACCACAATGTTTCCGCCGGTTTTGGCTTCCTGAACCACCTTAATAAGGTCCTCAACTTGTTGCATAATAACACCTCCTAAATCAATCCTCTCTTATTTTACACCATTTGGCCGAGTTTTACATATCGGCCAAATGTTTTTTTCTAATTTTCTGAATTATGTTGTCCACTGCTTTAGTTTTCATGGAAAGCTCTTTGGCAATCTCATCATATTTGAATCCCTGCAGAATAAGTTTCACCACCTTCTTATCCTCAGGTGCAACCCCTTGGAGAAATTGCTCCAAAAGGGCTTTGTAGTGAACTTTATCCTCCAAGCCATTTTCCGCAATCCCCACATAATCCAAGTTTTCCAAGGGTTCAGCTGTGCTCAGAATATTATTGTTGTCACCCTGTGCCCTGGCTACGGCATCTAAAATGGCATTTTTGATGCAGCGGCTGGCATAGGTGGTAAACTGCACACCCTCGGAATCTTTGTATGAACGTCCTGCATTCAAGAGACCTATCCTGCCCTCCTGGCACAAATCCTCTGTCTCGGCCCCGGCCAAAAAATATGCCCTGGCAATAATCGGTACCAGATATTGGTACTTTTCTATAATCTCATTTTCCGTCAATTTGCCGTCGTCCTCTGTCTTACAATTTCATACATCAAAATCGCCGCCGCATTGGAAGCATTCAAGGAGTTCACGCCTCCAAGCATGGGCAGGGAAACAAGCTCATCGCAGTGTTCCTTTACCAGCCGGCCCATGCCCTTGCCCTCAGCCCCGATGACCAGGGCCACCGGTCCCCGCAAATCCGCCTGGGTATAAGTTTTTCCTCCCATATCCGCCCCCACAACCCAACAATTATATTTTTTTTGCAGGGTCTCCAGGGTCTGCACTATATTGCCGATTTGAACCAGGAGCACATATTCCACCGCCCCTGCGGAAATTTTGGCCACGGTACCCGTCAGGGGGCAGCCGTGCCGCTTGGGCAGCAGTACCCCATGCACTCCCGCCGCATCTGCGGTGCGAATGATGGCTCCCACGTTCTGGGGGTCCTGCAGTTCGTCCAAAATCACTAAGAAGGGCTCTTCTTTCCGCTCCCCGGCCCTT
>JAKSOM010000146.1 GCA_024405585.1 Acidaminococcaceae bacterium
TCGTCCCGGCTCGACAGTCCACCGGACTGTCTCAACCCACGCCTGGGCGGGAAAAGGGCAGCGGAGTGCGGACTTTCCTCAACCCTGAAACCTAAAAGCTAAAAGCTAAAAGCTAAAATCGACAAGGAAAGGAGGTGAAGGAATATGGAACTGAATGAGATTTTGCAGAGTGCGTCCAACTACGGCTTTCCCATGCTTATCAGCTGTTATCTGCTGGTGAGGATGGAAAGCAGGATGCAGGAGCTGACCAATGCATTGAACAAACTTTGTGTGACTTTGGAAGCACGATGATATCAGGTGTCAGGTGTTAGGTGTTAGGTGTCAGGTGTCAGGTGTTAGGTTTTAGGTGTGAGGGATGAGGGGGGAGGGTTGATGATACAATTCTTGTAAAATTTCTTGCACAAAAGGGAGTTTTGTGGTATATATATTTTATTGTATTAGGAAACAAGAGGTTTTGCGTATGTTTGGAAGTTTTTGCCCTGATTACAGGGTTAAGTCGATTTATGATATTTCGGCCAAGTGGTTGAAGCGTAACGGCTGTGATAAGATTGTTGTGGATATTGATAATACTTTGTTGCCAAGGGACAAGAGTATTGTGGGGCCCAGGGCTTTGAATTGGATCCGTTCCATGCAGCAGCAGCGGGTCAATGTCGCCCTCATTACCAATAATACCGGCGACAGGATTGACGGCATTATCCGCCAGTGCGGTGTGGGTTGCATCAAGCGGGCCGGCAAGCCCCTGCCTTTCTGTTACAAGCAGATTAAGAAGGCCTTTGGCGGCGGCAAGATTATGTTTGTCGGCGACAAGCTTTTGACCGATGTTTTGGGGGCAAAGTTCAGCGACCATCCGGTTATTCTGGTGCAGTCCCTGGGCGGGAAGGAGCATTTCCTGACCCGGCTCATGGGTTCCATCGAAAGATTTATTTTCAACCGATTGGTTGCCAGCGGCAAGATGCCTAAGGAGAGGGTTTTGTGATATTTCATCCTTCTGGACAATTGCGAAGAATTGTGGTCGGCGTAATTGCCGGCCTTATTTTCTCTACGGGAGCCGGTACGGCTTTGGCCCGTAGGTTTTCTGATGCCGTCCAGCGGGATGTGAAGTATATTATCGGCTTTTATTACGGCAACGGGGAGAATATCCTGATTCGGGAGGACGGGGGCGAGTTGCAGCTTTTTTACCGTCTGCCCGGGGACAGGTGTTTTGATGCCTCCAATATGTATTCCCTGCGGAAGCACCGTTTTGACAGTTATTCCATGTATGAGGCCGGCCCCATGAGCCATTTCGGCGAGGTGTCGGTGAAGTTTGAGCGGGATAATGACGGCTATGGGGTTTCCCTCAGGGTGGGGGGCCATGTGTATACCAGAATGTTTTTCGCCGGCGAAAAAGAGGGTGAATTGGGGATGAGGTTGCCTCCCCGTGGGGATTGGGATGACCTGAGGACGGCGGCCAAGGCCGCTTCCATGCCTCCCGCTTTGCAACGGGGTGCCCAGGAACCGCTGGTGAATCTGGCCAGTGTCAAGGGTCTGAAACTGGTGAATGTGTATGGGGGAAGCGATAATTTGTTCGGCGCACCCCTTTATGCAGTGAATAAGCTTTATTTGAACCGTTCTGCGGCTGCCGCCCTGGCCAAGGCCCAGGGGGAGGTGGCCAAGAAGGGTTACGGTTTGGTGGTTTGGGATGCTTACCGGCCCTGGAGCGTCAGCAAGTTGGCCAATATGGCCCTGCCGGAGAAGCAGAAGGGGATGTTGGAGAATCCGGATACGGAGGGCAGCCCCCATAATACCGGCAATGCGGTGGATGTGGGGCTTTATGAGTTGGCTACGGGTGAAGCGGTGCAGATGATTAGCGGTTTCGATGAGCCAAGTGTCCGGCAGTATGTAAGGTTCCCAGGGGGTACCGCCTTCCAACGTTCTATGCGGGATTGGTTGCGTGAAGTGATGGAGAATGCGGGGTTTACAGGGGTTGAGCATGAGTGGTGGCATTTCCATTATAACAAGGGTACGGAATTTGCCCATTTGAATATTCCCTTGGAGAGTTTGAAATAAGGAGGAACGAAGATGAACGTTTATGAGTGTGCCGACGAATTGGCAAGGGCCATTAGGGAGAGCCACGAATTGAACAAGTTGAAGGAAGCTAAGGCGGTTTTGGATAAGGATGCGGACGCCAAGAAGATGGTGGACGGTTTTTTGAAGGTGAGCCAGGAAGTGGAAATCGCCAAGTACCAGGGGCAGGATGTGGATATGGCCAAGCAGGACAAATTGCAGCAGCTTTACACCCTGTTGAGTTTGAACAGTGATGCCCAAAATTATTTGAGCGCCTTTATGCGTTTCCAAATGATGATGGGGGATATTTCCAAAGCCATTTCCGACCCGGTGAAAGCAGTAATGGGTGAATGATTAAGTATCAGGAGCCCCTCAAACAGCATACCAGTTTCCGTATCGGCGGCAGGGCGGATATTTTTGCTGAGCCGGAGACGGAGGAGGAGTTACGCCAAATTCTGTTGGAGGCCAAGGCAAAAAAATGGCCGGTGACCTTTTTGGGCAACGGCAGCAATGTTTTGGTTTTGGACGGTGGCATTCGGGGTGTGACCGTTTCCCTGCGGGGTTTGAATTCCTTG
>JAKSOM010000147.1 GCA_024405585.1 Acidaminococcaceae bacterium
ATGAACTTGCAGGGGGTGTACTTAATTGCTCACCCCACCACCGGCCGCCGGAAAATTGACGCCGGTCCCCCGCCCCTTTAGGGGCGGACAAGCAAGTCAGCATTATGCGAACTTATAGAGTAATGAAACAAAAAGGGCTCAATATTTTCAGGATAAGTAATTACGAAATTGACACAAATTTTGAAGGAGTATGTTATAAGATAGATGAACTTGCAGGGGGTGTACTTAATTGCTCACCCCACCACCGGCCGCCGGAAAACTGACGCCGGTCCCCCGCCCCTTTAGGGGCGGACAAGCAAGTCAGCTTGATACGAACTTGTAGATTATGGAAACTGAAGGGGAGAAGCAGCAATTTAAAAGAATAAAGACCCCAACGGTGTTGCAGATGGAGGCCACGGAGTGCGGTGCGGCCAGTTTGACGATGGTACTGGCCTATTACGGTTTGTGGCTGCCGTTGGAGAATGTTCGTGATATCAGCGGTGTGGGTCGTGACGGTTTGAGTGCGAGCAGCATTGCAAATGTGGCCCGTTTTTTTGGTTGCAGTGCAAGGGGGTTCCGGATAACGGCGGAGCGGCTCAGAAAAATGCAGCCGCCTATGATTTTGTATTGGGAGTTTAATCATTTCCTGGTTTTTGAGGGGATTGAGGGGAATACGGTTTATTTGAACGATCCGGGAATGGGGCATCGCAAGCTGACTTTTTCCAAGTTTGAGGAAAGTTATACCGGTATGGCGTTGGAGGTTATCCCCGGTGATAATTTCAAGACAGGCGGCAAACCTTACAGTGTGGTGGCGGCATTGAAAAACAAGCTGCTGAAGGATAAGAGCGCCAGCTTGTTTGTGCTGCTCAGCAGTTTGTGTCTGGTGGTTCCCACTTTGGCGGTTCCTGCGATGAGCCAGGTCTTTATTGACGATATTTTGTCCAGCAAACATCTTGATTGGATGTTTAATGCGGGTTTGTTTTTGGGAGGGATGTTGGTCCTTACTCTGGCGTTGAATCTGGTGCGGTTGTGGGTGTTAACTTCCTGGCAGAACAAGTTGGATTTGACCGGCTCCAGTCAGTTTTTCCAGCATGTAATCCGTTTGCCCATGCAATTTTTCAGTCAGCGCAGCGGCAGTGAGGTGGCCAACCGTGTGGGTCTTAATGCCAGTGTGGCACAGGTCCTGACCGGTCAGGCGGCAACGGCGGTTTTGGATTTGTTCATGGTGGTTTTTTATTTGTTTTTGCTGTTGCAGTATAATGCCAAACTCACTTTGCTGGGTGTCTTTTTTACGGCGGTGAATGTGGCTGCATTTTTTTTCATACGTGAACATTTGAAAGAGCTGACGATGCAGGTGCAGCAGGATGCCGGCAAGGAGTTTGCTTCTGCCATTAACGGCATCGCTCAAATTGAGACGTTGAAGGCCAACGGTAACGAGGATGATTTTTTTGCCCGTTGGGCCGGTTACCACACGAAGGTGCTGGTCAGTTCCCAGGAGGTGCAAAAGTACAATTTGTTATTGCAGTTTATGCCTCTGCTGACGGCAGGAATACAGACGGCGCTTTTGATGACGGTGGGCGGTTTTGACATTATGGACGGGATGATGTCCACAGGTGTTTTTTTGGCGTTTCAGGGTTTGATGGGGAATTTTCAGCAGCCGGTTTCCAATTTGCTTAATTTGGGCAATTCCTTGCAGACAACGGAAATGTGTATGAAACGTTTGGACGATGTTATGCAGTATGAGGAAGACGGTTTTGCTTTCCCAAAGGAGAGCGTTTCCCCCATTGGTAAGGGTGCTTTGTGGGGCGAGGTGGAGTTGAGGGAGTTAACATTCGGTTACAATCGTGCCAAACCGCCCCTTTTCACAAATTTCAATATACATTTGCACCCCGGGGACTGGGTGGCGCTGGTGGGCGGTTCCGGTTGCGGCAAATCCACGGTGGCGAAACTGATAGAAGGGGTTTATGAGGAGTGGAGCGGACAGGTGCTGTTTGACGGTATTTTGCGCCGTCAGGTGCCGGTGGATGTTCTCCATAATTCTTTGGCGGTGGTGGCCCAGGATGTGTCACTGATACGAGGCACGATACAGGACAATATTACCCTTTATGACAGCACCATCAGCCGTCAGGATGTGGTTCAGGCGGCGATGGATGCCTGCATTTATGATGATATTTTGAATTTGCCCAAAGGTTTTGAGACGGAGGTTTTGGAAGGCGGTGTGAATTTCAGCGGCGGTCAGAGACAGCGGCTGGAGATTGCCCGGGCCCTTGCCACCAATCCTTCCATTTTGATTTTGGATGAAGCCACCAGTGCATTGGACACCATTACGGAGGAGAAGGTTATCAGGAATATCCGTCATCGGGGTTGTACCTGTATTTTGGTGGCCCATCGTTTGAGTACTATCCGTGATTGTGATGAGATTATTGTTCTGGACCACGGTAATGTGGTGGAGCGTGGCCGGCATGGGGATTTGATGGCCTTAGACGGGCGCTATGCAACGCTTGTAAGGAGCAAGGACTGAGGGCTGGCTGAGGTTATGCAAACCCACGTCCGCCCATAAAGGGGCGGGGGACCGCTTGCGGTGGTGGG
>JAKSOM010000148.1 GCA_024405585.1 Acidaminococcaceae bacterium
CAAAAGCAGAAATCGGCAGAGCGTCAAACCAAGGCCGGCGCCAAGGACCAAGCCAGTAAGGGGACCAAAGCGGCGGCTGCCGCTGTGGAGCCGGCGGGCAAGGTTCAGCAGGTTCGGGGTGATGCCAGGCAGATTGAGAAGATAGAGGAACAGATCCGGGAGTATGAAGCCATGGCAAAATACACGGTGCAAAAAATGGAAAGTCCGGATTTGGGCCAGTGCGAGATGGAGACCCTTTCCCAGGAGTACGCCGTATATGAGACCAAGGTCAATGAACTGATGGAAAAATGGGAAAAACTCATGGAACAGGGGTAAAAGTGTAAAAGGCATTACAAAAAAAGCCACGAATCAACAAAACTGTTGACAGTGTTGTTTTGTGTGTTATAATTACCTATCAGTTTGATGAACGCAGTGAAGGAGAGTCCGTTGGGGGAGCTGTGGAGAGAGTTGCCGGGTGGTGCAAGGCAAACAGCAAAGCAGCGGTTCCGCTCTGGAGCGGCCGGCGATGAGTCGGACGGGGTTAGCCCGATACAGCTTGTGTGATGAAGTTGGCCTTCGGGCAACTTGGGTGGCACCGCGAGAATCTCGTCCCAAGACAGGGGCGGTTTTTTATTTTGTAAAGGAGAGAAAATGAGAGCGTACAACTTTAACGCAGGTCCCAGCGCCATGCCTTTGGAAGTCCTGCAGGAGGCGCAAAGGGAGTTTTTGGACTACAGGGGTACTGGCATGAGCATCATTGAGATGAGCCACAGGAGCAAGGAGTATGATGCCCTGCATCAGGAAACCAAGTCCCTGCTCAGGGAACTGATGGATATTCCTGAGGATTACGAAATCCTTTTTATCCAGGGCGGCGGCAGCATGCAGTTCCTGATGGCTGCGGCCAATTTTGCCAAGGGGCAGAAAGTGGGCTATGTGAATACCGGCGTGTGGTCAAAAAAGGCCCTGGCGGAGGCGAAACGCTATGGTCAGGCCTATGAAGTGGCCACCAGCGGGGATAGGAACCACAGCTACATTCCGGAGCAGTTCCGGGTGGAGCCGGGTACGGCCTATGTACATATTACGGCCAATAATACCATTTACGGTACTGAGTATCAGGACTTCCCCGACTTCGGGGTGCCGCTCATTTGCGATATGTCCAGCGACATCCTTTCCCGGCCGGTGGATGTATCCAAGTTTGATTTGATTTATGCCGGGGCACAAAAAAATCTCGGTCCCGCCGGGGTGGTTATCGTCATTGTCAAAAAATCCTTTTTGGATGTTGCCAACGGTGATTTGCCCACCATGCTGAAATACAGCACCTATGCGGAAAATGATTCCCTCTATAACACGGCGCCGGTTTTCGCCATCTATATGGTGAATAAGACCCTGCATTGGCTCAAGAAACAGGGCGGGGCCGCTGCCATGCAGGGACGTAACCGGGCCAAAGCCCAAATCATCTATGATGCCATTGACAATTCCAAGGGGTTCTATATCGGTCATGCGGAGAAAAAGTACCGTTCCATGATGAATATCACCTTCAATCTTGCCAATAAGGATTTGGAAAAGGAATTTGTGGAAGAAGGCAAAAGACGCGGCTTTGTAGGCATAGGCGGCCACCGTTTGGTGGGAGGATGCCGTGCCTCCACTTACAACGCAGTGACAATGGAGGCCTGCCAGGCCCTGGCAAAATATATGAAAGAGTTCCAAGATGGGCATATTTAAGAGCGGCAATTTACTGTTGCCGAAAAATGTTGAATTGGATAAGTGGGCGGTGATTGCCTGTGACCAGTTCACCAGCGAGCCGGAATATTGGCAGCAGGTGGAACAGCAGGTGGGCTCCTGCCCCAGCGCACTGCACATCACCCTGCCGGAGGTTTATTTGCAGGGGGATTGCACAGGGAGAATCGCCAAAATCAACGCCACTATGGGGCAATACCTGCAGCAGGGCATCTTTCAAGAATATAAGAACGCCTATGTTTATGTGGAACGCACCCTGCTGAACGGTGACATCCGTCAGGGTTTGGTGGGAGTGGTGGATTTGGAGGCCTACGATTTCAATGCCTTGACAACCGCTCCGGTCCGGGCCACGGAACGGACCGTGCTGGAGCGGATTCCGCCCCGCAAGAAGATTCGTGAGCATGCGGCGGTGGAATTGAGCCATGTATTGCTGCTCTGCGACGACAAGGAGGACTGTATCTTCCGTAGGGTTGCCGGGATGAAGCCCTTGCTTCCGGAACTTTATAACTTTGATTTGATGTGCGGCGGCGGCCATATCCGGGGTTGGCTGGTTCAGGGAGAACAGGCGGCGGAAGTGGATAGGGCCTTGGATGAATATGCGACCCGGCAGCGGTCAAGATGGGGGGAAGGGGCCCTGCTCTTTGCGGTGGGGGATGGGAACCATTCCCTTTGTACCGCCAAGGCCTGTTACAGGGAACGGCCCTCCCCCGCTGCCCGTTACGCCACGGTGGAGTTGGAGCACATTCATCACAACTCGCAAAAATTTGCCCCCATCCACCGT
>JAKSOM010000149.1 GCA_024405585.1 Acidaminococcaceae bacterium
GTTCCAAAAAGCGGCAGCTCCCCCAAAGGTGGAGCCAAGCATAACATGCTTTCTCTGCCCCTTCCGGGGACGGACGAGGGTCACTGCAAACCCCTCGTACCTCGCCCCTCAATCCTGTAATCTGCCACCTGAATCCTGACTTGTGGTATAATAGCATATTATGAAACTGAACGGATTGATTGCCTATGAAGACGACTTTATTTTAATAATCGACAAACCGCCGGGGGTTCTGGTTCATCCCACCGTGAAGGAGTCCGGGGCCACCCTTTATGACATGGTGAAGGAGTACTACCGTGAAAAGGGGCTGGACCTGGGCATCCACCCCGTTTCCCGTCTGGACCGCTACACTTCCGGCTTAGTGGTTTTCGCCAAGGAAGGCATTGTCCAGGGATGGCTGGACCGGGGCTTTTTTGAAAAGGAATATTTGGCAGTTACGGAGGGCATGCCCCCCGCCTCCGCCGGCACCATTGATGCCCCCATCGCCCGCAAGGAAGGAAGCATTATCGAACGCTGCATCGCTGCAGATGGCAAACCTGCCCTCACCGAGTACCGGGTAATAAAAAGCGGAGCCAGGCCCCTTTTGGCCCTGAAGCTCCGCACAGGTCGCACCCATCAGATCCGGGTTCATTTGGCTTCCATCGGTTGCCCAGTGGCGGGTGACGGCCTCTATGGCAGCCCCGGTCCCCAGGGACGACATCTGTTGCACTGCTGGAAGCTGTCCTTTCAGCATCCTGTCAGTGACGACTTTTTCACCATTACCCGACTTCCTCCGGAAAATTTTTCCTAAAAGGTTCAACGCAATTCCGCCGCCACCACCGCCGCAATGGCGTTGGCGATGTAGTCCAGCCGGGTCTGATCCGGCCCCTCCGCCATAATACGGATGAGGGGTTCCGTGCCGCTGGCCCGGACCAAAATCTGCCCGTTGTCGGCCAATTCCCTGCGGTATTGCTCCACAACCTCCTGAATCCTTGGGTTTTCTTCCCAGCCGGTTTTGTCCTTGACCCGGACATTCACCAGCACCTGAGGATATTTTACCATCAGTTTTGCCAAAGCGCTCAAGGGCCGGTTGTTGTTCACCATAGCACACATGAGTTGCACCGCCGTCAGGATGCCGTCCCCGGTTTTTGCATATTCGCTGAAGATGATATGGCCGCTCTGCTCCCCGCCTATGGAATAGTTATGTTTGAGCATTTCTTCCAGAACATATCTGTCCCCCACGGCGGTTTTTTTGCTTTGACAGCCATGTTCCTGCAATGCTTTGTGCAGGCCGATGTTGCTCATGACCGTGGTCACCAGCATATTGTCATTAAGCTTGTTTTGTTTCTGCAATTCCAAAGCGCAGATGAGCATTATCTGGTCCCCGTCCAGGGCCTCGCCCTTTTCATCCACCGCCAGGCACCTGTCCGCATCCCCGTCATTGGCAATGCCCAAATCCGCATGTTCCTCCACCACTTTCCTCTGCAAGGCCTCCAGATGGGTGGAACCGCAGCCATTGTTAATGTTGTCTCCGTCCGGATGGTCAAAAATCACCACCACATCGGCACCCAAAGAACGCAGAATAACCGGGGCGATTTCGCTGTGAGCACCGTTGCTGCAATCCATAACCACCTTCAGCCCCCGCAGATTGGTGCTGGCGGTGCCCACAATATGTTCCACATAACGGGCGGCCAGGTTATATTCATAGAAGAGTTTGCCCACACTGCTGCCGCTCACCGCCTTGGAGTAGTCAATGGGGCTCTTCACGATGGCTTCAATCTCGTCCTCCACAATATCCGGCAGTTTGTAGCCGCTGCTGCTGAAGAACTTGATGCCGTTGTCCTCAAAGGGATTATGGCTGGCGGAAATCACCACCCCCGCCTGGGCCCTGACAAAGGGGGTCAGATAGCTGACCGCCGGAGTGCAGATGACCCCCAGGGAATGAGCATTGCCCCCGGCGGAGCAGATGCCCGCCACCAGGGCGCATTCCAACATGACACCGCTACGCCGGGTGTCACGGCCAATCAGGATTTTCGGTTGGGCGGTTTCCCTGCCGAAATAGGTGGCCGCCGCATATCCCAGCTTAAAGGCCAGTTCCGGGGTCAGTTCCACATTGGCAACCCCCCGCACTCCGTCCGTACCAAACATTCTTGCCATAACTAATTCCTCACTTAAACTTTATTCTCACTTTTTCCGCCCCAGGCGTGGGGCGGGGGACCGGCTCAGTTTTTAAGTAGCCGGTGGTGGGGTCGCTCTCTACGCCTCCACCATGAACACCCTATCTATCCTTACCTTAACTTGCCTATCTATATATTCACATACCCCTCTAAAATTTCTGTCTACATCATTATTCAAGATTCTAACTACCTTATATCCATTTTGTTCCAAAAATCTCGTTCTTTCCATATCATATTTTTGACTTTCAGGATTATAGTGTCCTCCTCCATCAAGTTCAACAATAAGTTTAGCAGCATTACAAGAAAAGTCCACGATATATTTATCAATAATTACTTGTCGT
>JAKSOM010000015.1 GCA_024405585.1 Acidaminococcaceae bacterium
AGAGAGAATTGATGAAAAAGAATACAACTGTTATTATAAATCCATCATTGCCACTTCTTTAGCATACATAACAACTTCTTTGGCCTCTGTGTTTGCATTAATAACCCCCAAAAAAGCCGCCAAAAAGCACAGAAAGAGATTAGCGGCTGGTCCTGCCAAACTAACCTTAATAATACCGGCCCGCCTGTCACGAAAATTATTGGAATTGACCGGAACCGGCTTCGCCCAACCGAACCCCGCCAAAATCAACATCAAGGCACCAAAAGGATCCAGATGCACCATGGGGTTCATACTCATCCGACCGCTGAAACGAGCCGTAGGATCTCCCATACTGTCCGCAGCCAGGGCATGGGCATATTCATGGATGGTAATGGCGAAAAGCAGTGCCGGCACCCTAAAAATCATGGAAGATATATCGAGCATACTCACTCCTTAGTTACAGTAACTGAGTCACATACAAAAGTGATTGTGTATTATAACACATAAAATAAACTATTACAAATGCAAAATCGACTTGTACAGATCACCAACTTGAGATAGTCCCCGTCAAGTCGAAGATTTGACTAAACAACGCCGTCCGTAACGAACAGCGTTGTTTTTTACATCAATATCTTTTGGTCAGAATTCAAATTCGTCCTTTTTCAAATCCGACGGTTCGTTGACAACCACATCCGGGATGGTGATAGTGTTATAACGAGTGAAAAATTGAATATTGGTATTGAAAACCGCATCAAAGACATTGTTTATTCTGATGGAACCCAAATTCTGCATTAAACTTTCCATACTGTAACGTTGCCCATATACGTCGTAATTACGGGATTTTTTTAAAAGGTACGCATTGCAAGTTTCCGTCTCCGGTGTCAATTTCTCGTAACTTACCTTTCCACCTTTTCCGTGACTGCCACCCGTACCGAAACCGCCCACTTCGAACTGATGAGGGTCTGTAGCCAGTTTTCTGGTTTCTTCCTGCTTTCTGGCCGCATCATAGCCGAACAAAACAGGACTCAAATCAATCTTTGAAGATGAATTATCCCCTCCGGAAAAGTAAATGCTCCTTGCTTCTTTGTCATAATCATGAACTTTGCCAAAGATATCCGTCTTGGTTCCCATGACATAGAACTCCGCCCTATCTCCAATATTGAGATTATCAATGACTAACGGCCCTTCCGTATCAATCGTCACCGTAGCCGCACTGAGCTGACTGAAGTGCAAGGGCTTGTCGCTGCCCTTGTGGTAAGTAATGATAAAATTACCGGTAGAAGATTTACTTTGACACGCCCCATAAATAAACAGGTTGACGTTTTCACCCATCTTAATATCATTAAAGTTAACGTTCCAGTTGTTGCCGGCCAAAATGAGATTGTTGGTAACATCAATATCACCAAAGCTGATGTCAACTTGATCCGCCTCAGAGTAGAGTGCAACATCATTACCTTTAATCTTACCCTCAATATCAATCTTACCACTATGGGTTCCCACTACTGCCATCTTACCAGCAATGATATTCTGTACCGTAATATTGCCGTCATAGGATGACAAATCCACATCGCCATTCGTCCCAATTGCCCCGTTTATTGTAATGTTGCCCGCACTTTGTCCTGCAGAATATTGGGGATAAACATCGGACTCGGGAATATTCCTGAAAGGATTGTATTTTTCATTTTCATCACTAATCCAAGCCCTGCTATCAGCAGTGCCGCCCTTGGTATAAAGCCGGACAAATCCCTTGGCATTAACCGGACCGGTAACATCAATATCACCGCTATTACTTTGAATCTCAATGCCGCCTTCTGCAGTTCTGATATCAGTAGCATCAATAATTTTAATATTCTTTTCCGCGTCCAACACAATATCGTTTTTGCTGACAATACCACTGCTCATATTGTCAAGATCATTGATAGTAAGATTTCCGCAGGAAACAATGGTAACTTTGCCATTGGCGGCAGATATATGATTTGAAATGGTCAGATCACGAAATTTCTCATCCACCCCACGGCTAATGAATGTCACATTACCACTATCGGAAATCACTTCACCGCTCTGCTCCCCGGCACCAAATTCCAAGGTCAAATCACCTTTAGCATACATGCCCTTATCGCTGTAAACATAACCCTTTGGCGCCCTTAAACTCATATCCCCGTCCGCTACAAAACTATGTGCATCCGGGACATGTTTGTATTCCTCATCCACGCTGTAGATAACAACATTTCCATTGTTTGAACGCAGGGAAATATCACCGTTGACAGCCGATCCGCCTTCACCGATAAGGGCCATCATATCACCAAAAGATACTACGGATTGATTTGCCGTAATTCTAACATTGCCGTCGGTCGTCAAAATATCACCTTCCCTGTCATTCAGGAAGGAATAGGTAATACCGGCATAAAGTTCCTTCGGCAAAGGTATGATGTCCTCCAATTCCGGCAACGCATCCGTCTTCACACTTCCATTGGCAACAATTACAATGTCACCATTATTGGCTTTCAAAATACCTTTATTCACCACCAGACCTTCCAGTTGACTGCCATCCACCAACTTGCCGTGGGAAATCAGGGTGATGGTGCCGTTCAGGGTTTCCAAACCCCGTTGCACAGATTCCCCTACATAACCGGAATCACCGGCAGGCAAATTGTAAATGTCCTGATAACTTTCAATAGTAATATTCTTTCCAGATACCAGGGTCTTGGTATTTTCCACTATGCCATAGGGAGCCAAAAGGGAAATACTGCCGCTGGAAGCAATCACCGATTCCCCTTCCGTGCGGAAGTCGTCATCGTTGTAAATGTCTCCACCGTACATTGTCTTCAAGGTAACATCACCATTAGTAACATAAATATCACCGGTATTGTATACACCTTTGAACTCCACCTCATTTACTGTGCTGGTCTTCAGATGGGAAGCAATCTGCTCCTCAGTCATGCCGGCATAGTCCAACCCGTTCCTATCCATGGCATCCGCATCCAAAGCAACCTCACCTTTACCGACAACATAGATATCTCCGGAGTTGAACAAATTGCCCGTGGCCTGCAAAGTCACATTACAACTAGCGGCTCCGGTAGTATCGCTATTGAGAACGTAAATGCTGCCATTGTTGACCAAGTCCTCAGTGCTGTCCATAAAAACTGCACCATCAATGGAATAAACATCTCCCTCATTCTCGGTATGCCCTTGAGAATCAAGATGCACATGACCTTTAGAACCGCCGTCAGCGGTACCCTTTTGTGCCACAATGGAACCGGAATTGTGTACTGTCCCGTCCGACTTAAATTCGGTTGCCGGCTTATATCCGTGGGCTGTCAAAATATTTTCCAGCAAAAACTTAAAGTCGGAGTCCACCAAACCATCCGCATTAAAGGCCTCAAAATCATCCAGCACCACATCGCCCCCACTGGTGCCATAAACACCGGCTGCAATCTTAGCATTGTTTTCCAGTCCATCACCGGCACACATTACCACATCTTTATCGGCAGTAATAAACCTGTCGAGTGCAGTATTACTGATTTTGCCTCCCGCTAAAAGGCCAATGCTCTGTCCGTTGGAATCAATATTTCCACTATTGTCCAGTGCACCTGCCCCTGTGATAATTATGTAGCCATTGTCGGCACTTACAGCATTCGTATTCAACAAATTTCCACCTGCTCCGACAAAAACATATATATTCTCTTTGTTTTGCACATTTTCCACAGAAATGCTGCCCTTATTGATAAGATATCCATGAGCCACCACATCAACAATTCCTTCAGCGGAGTAAATCTGCGTTCCCTCAGCGTTGATCAAATTGCCCCTACTATTGAGCAAAACATCACCCTTAGCCAGCACATCATTGCTGGTCAGTGTTTGGGGAGTTGTTGTAAAGGTGTTATTCCCCTCACCGAAAGTCACTTCCACCCTGCCGTTAAGCATTTTTTCTCCACTATGAACCTTCACGGTAGCATCCGTATTCCCCGGTTGCAAGCCACTAACGGAGTAATTCTTAAAAATGACGTTGTTAGTGGCACTCAAATCCGCATTATCAACCCAAATCTTGCCCGTACCGCCCAAATCAATGTCCCGATCGGCTTTGACGGTCAAATTAACCGCCTTCACTTCTCCGGTTAGAGCGGCAGTATCCGAACTGTGGTTGGTGATGTCGGCATAACTGTGTCCATCCCCGGTTACTACAGAAAGCACACCGGCCGTCAGCACGGGAACAACCCCCGTCTGCAAAATCACATCCTTTCCGGTAATTTTGCTGCTCAGCCCAACTCCCAGAGCGTCTGACAAAACAACCTTGGCCGCCGTAACATCACTATCAAACTGCAAATTACCCGCACTATAAACATCAAATTCGGAATCATTCAAACCAAAATCAAAACTGCTTTCCTTAAGGTCCAACTTGCCGTTGACAGTAATGCGGACCTTGTTGCCCTTCGTTTCCAATTTGCTGATAGACAATTTGCCTTGAGCAGGAACCTGATATTGGTTGTCCAGTTTTTCCGGCAAAGCCATAGCCGTGCTCACGCCTTCCACCACAACTTCATCCTTAGCCGTAAGAGAAATACCGGCTGTGGAAGTATCGTCAACATTCTTGAAACGGACTGTCTTCTTGTCATCATCCCAATCACCGATGGACCCGTTCGCATCCAGGGTAATATTCTTTCCATTACCGCTGCGGATGTTACCCTGCACATCCTGCCCGTCCACATAGACACCATAAATATTGCCGTCGGAAGTCAGGCAAATATTTCCGCCAATATCCCCATATTCTTCTCTGCCTGCCACAGCACACAACATATTCAAATCACCAAAAGTCCGCAGGTAAATATCCCCGGTAGCCAGCAATTGCACATTGCCGGCCGCCTGAACTGTAAACAAGTTATCCGCATTCCCGATGGAGAAACCTTTATCAGTGATAATTTCATCACCAGTGCTCAGGAACAAATTTCCCTTAGTGATAACAACCGGTTGCTGAGGTTTGGCAACATTGATAAGATTTGCCAAACTTATCAGCCGCACGGGACCCTCGGCCTTCACCATCTCAAAGGCAAGATCCAAATCTTGACCGGAGCGTCCGTCCTGGAACTTTCTCCCTTCTATAAATACGGAGCCGTTGGCATAATTATCCGATGCGTCATAACCGGTCACAACAATTTTGCCGCCGGCCCCTGCACTCTGCTGCAGGCCCAGGCCCACCCTGGTCACCAACGTGAACTCCTTCCTGTCGTTATTGTAAGTTGCCGAACCTTTGTCCGCCCAGCTGAGGGCACGAATTTTGTCAATATTTTTAAATGTCCCATCACTGTTCTTTTCGTAGAGGTCCAAAGAAGAAATAATCTGAACATTATCCTCCAAAATACCCACGTTATCACGTACTTTCAAATTGATATTCCTGCCATAAAGGTTGGGATCCTTGGGTGTAGCCGTATAACCGGCTTCCGGGTTAATAATGCTGTTCTCCATTGCATAAAGCATTTGCTCCCCGTTCCAAACCTGATATTTCTCTGGCAATAACGCCAATTGCTTATTGATTTCCGCTTTTCTTTCCTCAGAAGCACCGGTGAAATTACGTTCAGCCGTCAAATCTGCAACCTTCTTGCTATATTCACCTTGATAATTGGTCCAATAACCGGACCACTTGCTTTCAAATTCCGCCTTCAGTTTCTTGGCCGCATCCTTTTCCGCCGGAGTACCTTTACCGTTGATTATGCTGTCAAGGGACGCAATTACATCCCTGTGGGAAGTTTCCTGTTTCGTCTTGTCAGCCGCCAAATTTTGCAGTTCAACATCAATCTCAGCAATTCTATCCTTAGTCGTTGCAACAGCATCCCGTTCACTGATGAGCAAATCCCGCTCCCGCTGAATCGCCTCATCCTTCATGGCAATCTGCTTTTTTGCCAAATCGCTTCCGTCATCAATAAGACCCAATGCAGCCCATTCGGAAAGCAAATCTTGCTTATATCCCGGCCTGTCATCCTGCCCGAAAATACTTTGAGCATCCAGAATACCCCCATCCGGAACCTCAATGAACAAATCACCGCTCTTGGATGCAATCCTGCCGGCACGTAAACTGCCTGCGGTCTGGCAAAGGTAAATATCACCCCGGGCATCCACGTTCACACTGGCACTCATACTGTTGTTGCTGTCAGCCACCTGACCGCCCCTAATGTTGAGATATTTGTCAGCAGCACCAATATTGCCCTCTGAAGAAACTATGTTGATTCTGCCTGCCACCACCATGGATTCGTTATCGTTATGTTTGGCACTATCTGCTCGTAGCACATCCCCTTGGGTTATCAACTGGGCAAAAGCCACAGAGGCATTATTGCCATCCTTACCACCGAAAGCCCCCACATTAACTGTCCCCGCCGACAGATAGTTTTTATTTACATTAACTGACACCTTACTGCCTGCCAAAATTGACCAGGCATCTAAATTAACAGCATCGGCTACCCTGACCTGTACTCCGCTTATATCCCCTACGGCGGACAAATCCACATTCCGGGCATAAATTTCACCGCCAAGCCGTTCAATACCGCCCTTGCTGGTAATATTCACATTGCCATTTTCCATCAGAACACCACCGGCTTCATAAAGTTTTGTATTGCCAATATCACCGTAAAGTTTTACCGTCTTATTCTGACCCTCGTTGGTAATATTTACAAAACTTTGCTTGGCATTCTGCTGACCGATGAACAGAATCTGAACAGGCAAATCTGCACGCATCTTGACCTGATTTGTAAAGGAATAACCGTTTTTCTCTTCCCAGGTATACTCCTGCCATTTATGACAGCCATATAACCCTGTAGTATAGGACCTGCCTGGCTTGGGCTGTGATTTTACGCTGGTACCGCTATTATAGGTTCTTGTAACCTGCAAACTGTTCTGGTCCTTGAAAAAACTATCCTCAACAATAAAGCTGCCATCCGTACGTGGCTTCCATGCTGGCGGCTGCACACCAATCAAACGGGTGTCCGGATCCGTAGATTTCAAAACATCCGGACCGTATTTTTTATAATCGTTCCAGCCCCACCAGGTTGCCCTCTTGGTAGTCAAATAGGTCTTAACTTCGCTGTAGTCATCACCACTGACCCATTCGTATTTCAGATTCTCTTTCGGATAATACTTATAAACCCCGGTAGAAGCGTTGTACTTCACCTGATCGGTATTAAAGTCGACAACCCCATCGAAGGCCTTAGCGGTAATACCGTCCCTGGCAATCTCAACAGATTTCTCCAGGCCGGCATCCACAATGGTCACTTTGCCCTGCCTTTCCCCCACCAGCAAATCATTAAGGGCTAAACTATGGTTGTAAGTGTTTTTTACATCAATAGTGCTGACCCCGTCCATACAAATAATCTTGCCGTTGCCGGTGGAAGCAATACGCCCCGCCAGAAAAATGTTCCCGCCCTCAGCATTCACACTGGGCACCACCACCGTATCTTCATCCGGGTTATAGTAGGCCGCCACCTCGTAACGGTAAGAACCGCTGGCGGCATCATAGACCGCACCACCTTTGCGAACGAGGAATTGTTCATTGTTCAAAACTTCAGCATCCGTCAAGGGCTTGCCCCCACCGGACAAATGACTGGCCTTAATCAGATTGATACGATCTTCGTCCGCATCTGTCAGATTCAGCTGGTATTTGGCGTAACCGCTTTGGACAATACCGTTGATATTGATGTCGGCACCCACAAGGGTAATATCAGACCCCATAATGTATCCGCTTTTCGCAGGGTCGCCGTCATTAGGATTAGCAGCAGGTTTCTCCATAGTGGTACCCATGGGATTTCCCACCCTGTTCACCCAAACAAATTTTTGCGGTTTATCATAACGATTAACCCATGAGCTCTGAAGATACTCATAGTACGGCTTATGTTGTTGCTGCAATTTTATCAGATCCGTCACAGTCGAATAAGTCGAGGAAACTTTAACATACGCTCCGTCTATCTTGATATAACCATTGTTAAGCTGGCTTTTATCTTCCTGGGACAAATTGTTGTACCAGGTGGCCAATGCGTCCGACATATATCCATTACGCTCCGCAACATCCCAATCTATGATTTCCAGAACCACATTTCCCTCTTTGTAAAGGTGATCCTTACTCTTCAACCAATTCACAGCATTATTGACAACCTCCCCATAGATTGCCTCCGGCGAACCGTCAATATTGATGGTCTGGTTCGGGGACAACTGCACCAAACTGCCATGTTCCGCCTTCACAAGAACCTGGGCCGCCCTGATGCCGGCACCATCAGTACTGGAAATCACAATATTGTTGTGGTCGCTGACAACACTTACACTGCCGTCCAAATTTTCTATCCCCCCCACCACATAAACATCAGCAGGGCACAAAACTTTGCCGGCTGCCACGTTCTCCGTATCCGCTTCCGTCTCCGTGGTTTCAACATATTTGCCATCAACCTTCTTCAGATAAACAACTACGGGATTGCCATTGCCGTCAAGAACAATACTGCCGTCACTGTTACGCCTGTAGTCCGTCAATTTGTAACTACGTTCAGAATGGCTCACCCCGCTTCCGCCCCATTTGCCTTCAATCTTAACCTCAGGATGAACGGTTGCCTGTGAACTGCTGACACTAAAATTCCCCGGGTCGGCATAATTGGTATTGAGTTCCCTAATTCTTTTCAAATAACCGGTTTCCGGCAAAGTAATCTCGTTAAAATTTACATTGCCGCCGGGATTGACCACGGTAATATTATTCACCTTCAACATCATACTGCTGTTGTTGGTGATAGATACATCCCGCATTCCCTTGGCTGTTATATTTCCCCCGTTACCTCTCAGCACGCCGGTTTCAATATTCACATTACCGCCGCTGACCAGGATGTCCGGGATTACAACACAAAGGTTCTCAGACAATCTTTGTACCCCCGGTTCGGATGATGAGGTTCCTTTGTTAACCTGCTGTTCCAGCAAATCCGCCGCAGATTTCAAGGTCTTGTATATCCTGCTGTTGGCTCCGTCCGTACTGTAATCACCCATCAAACCGTAAAGTTTTTGCAGGGTCTGATTCTCCGTTCCCACAGCAGTCACAAGGATGGGTTTGAGTTGCTCGATACCAATACCGGTCTTTTCCTTGAACTCTTCATTGCCAATACCAAAACTGATGAATTTTTCATAGTCATCAATAGTGTAGACCGTATAACCCGAAGAAGCAAACATGGCTTTGGTGGCCGCATCCGGCACCACCAGTACAGGACTGCCGGTACCGCCGATGGTAATAGTCAGAGAATTGAGTGTACCTGCTGTTATAGCACCCTTCACATCTACAAAATTGTTTCTCATTATGCTGGCAATGGGTTTCGATGCGGAGGTAGACATAAACTCGCCCTGAAGATTGTTCTTGTACCAACAATAGGAACCCGTCTTGCGGTCGATGGTCTCCCTGCCGTAATTGGCATAGATATTCACATTGCCGAATGAATCCACCTTCGCCCCTTCGGCCAGGGTCACCTGATTAGTCTGATTCAGATTACTGGTGATTCTTGAATAAGGAACTGTAATGATGCCGGATGCAAAAGTTCTGGAACTTTCATCCAAAGACAAAGACCCCATCACCCTCTTCTCGTCCAAATTGGCAAAAATATTCGTATCCCTGCCACTGTATAGATGGCTACCGTCACCTATGTTGATGATATTGTTGCGCGTAATATTATCCGTCACATAGCAAGCGGCCCCGGCCGCCACAAGGGAAAAAGTTTGCTCGGAGAAACCGCTGACGGAAGCCGACGTGCCATTGGAAGCCACCACATAAAGATCCGCATCCTTGCCGGCAGCAACAATTTCCGTATTGCCGGAAGTAGTTACCCTGTCCGTTTCATTGATGGTACTCTTGACAGTGGTCTCATTGGCCCCCACAGCCACGCTGGAGGACACAGCGGACTGAACAACATAGATTTCATGATTACCGTAACCCTCCAACAGCATCTGACCCTGAGACCGTAATTTGCTGTCGGCTATATTGGTATTGTCATTGATAGTAATACTGCTGTCCAAATTGGAACCCTCTCCACCGGCCACACCACCCTTGTTAGAGGCATAAAGCATAGAACGGTTGTCACCCTCAAAAGCAACATCCTTATTCAAGTTATACTGGGTGGTGGATTTCACCGTCATACTGCCACCTGCAACAATTTCTGCATTTCTAACATTAGTTGCATTATCAACAACAGCGGTGTTATAAACCTTCACTGCGGAACCGCCGAGAATATTGCCGCTGTGACCGTCCGCATAAATTCTCATACCGTTTTTGTGTTCGCTTTGCATGTCCGCCGCTCCTAAAACAACATATTTGCAGCTCAAATTCAGTGTGGTCCAGAAATTGGAGTCATTTTTCAACCCCGCAGCCACAGGACTGATAGCGATAATGCCGCCGTCATTGGATTTGACGTGTATGATGCCGGTCTCAACCGTTTTTGCTTCAATGGTCAAATTCTTCGCCTCCAGGGTTTCACCCTCCGCCACAGCAAAATCAAGGGTAACCCCGTTACTGACGTGGTTGCGAGTATAATTTGTGGCAGAGCAGATGCCCACACCAACCTCAACATTTTCCATAATATTGGAAACCTGCAACGCACCCAAACTGATAACGTTCCAATCCGCCAAGGCCAGAGTTCCTCCCAGCGAATTATTCTTCCTAAAATTCTCCGCCAAAGCCAGATTACTATGGACATTCTTCACATCGGTCTTCACATTGACATTGGCGGTGGTCCTGCCCTTATTCACCCCGATATCAAGAGCCCCAATACCCACCACACCTTCCTTGGCTGTCAGTGCGGCATAATTGCCCTTCTCATCAGAAAGTCCGTTAACAATATCCACCCTATCGGCAAAAAGGTCTATCTCCTCAAGATGCAAGGCAACATTTACCGGTGCATTAGCACCAGATTTTTGTACGTCATTGCCCAGCCAGGAAGTGGCCAAAGTTCCCTGCCCCTTCGCCACAGTACCCGCAGGATAAATTATCTGACTTATTATATTTGGAGCAAAAACATTTTCAACAGAAACCCTTTTACCGTAGAATGCCGTACTGCCGGCACTGTCACCGGTTACGGACAAACTCATAGTGCTTGTATCCTTGGTCTCCGCCTCCAAGTAGCCACCGGAAATAATACTCGTATCCAAAGATGCAACTTGTGCCAACAGGGATATGGTATCCTTGTTTCTCACCGTAACATCACCGGTACCCTTAGCGGAAAGCAACTTGCTGTTCCTAACCTCCAATTTCGTTTCCCCGTCCCGTTTGGACGAACTCTCAATTACGCTAACGGACAACGCTCCCAAAATCTTGGCATCAACAGAAAAGGTTTTTACCGAACCTTCATTGGTATTGCCGACAAAAATGTTCCCGTCCGCCCGCAGTGCGGCCCCCTCAATGCTTACACCGTTGTTCTGATGCAAATTGACAAAATTCTTCACCACTCCCACATTTACCAAACTGCGGAAACTGTTGCTATTGGAAAAAATGTTATTCTTTGTCTCAGTCGCAACATTAATATCATTGGCAGCGTTCAGTGTAATATTTTTCACATCGCTATGCACACCCGCCGTAACAGGTGTCAGTGATGAGCCATCAGGGTAGGGTAGAGTCAGCATAGTGCCAACTTCACTATTGCCTACGGCCTGTTGCCTATCATCTAATTTGGCATTAATTTCATCTAAACGATTAGTTATTAAACTTCTAAGATTCCTATTCCCTGTATCTGCCTTTTGCTCGGACTCCCTAATATCGTTGTCATTGCATTCAATCACATTTTTTTCAGTCAAACTCTCATCACCGGCGATGGTCTTGGCAGTCACCGCTTCAGAATAGGTAATAATATAGTTATCCGTTCCCGCCGTACCCACGTTGGTCACAACATCCCCAACAAAAACATTCAGTGCCCCCACTGAAACCTGCCAAATACTGTCTGTAACGTTTCTGGTCTCAATCCCCTTGACATCAATATCCTTGGCGTAAATTGCCCTGCCGCTGCCCGCCGTCTCAGCCGCTGTAGTGGTATTGATTGTGTTCCGCACCTTGTTGACACCTACGGTAATCACGCCCAAATTCCCCTCCACGGAACTAAAGGTTTCATTCAAATTAGTAATCCCTACAACATCCACCCTGTTGGCACGCTTTGCCGACGTGCCGATATTGGTATTGTTAATCTTGGCCTGGGCCGTCGATGTGAAATTATTACGCCATACTGCCACCCCTGCCGTAATACCAAGCCCGATACCGGCATTAATGGTGTATTCCTTGGAAGACAATGTTATATCGTTAGTGGCGGTTACCTTGTCATTGCTAATATCATCACTATCATGGGTGATATTGCTGTTTTCCAAAAGGGAAATGGTTTTGGCATTGTCCGTCACTTTGTAAACGCAAACCCCCGCATCCACCGTGATAATGCCAAAACTAAATGTGGCAGCCACTCCCGTATCAGTAATACTGTCCTTGTGGTGAGCATTCACCACAAGACCCAGGTTATCCGTATCCACACAGTCCATCCGGGCAAGAGTTATACCATTGCTGTCCACATGGGACGTAGCCACAGAAGCGGCCCCTGCCACATCAGGGGAAACTTTCCCTGCAAAAAGCATGGCAATTGCCGCAGGATTGATGGCCATGGAAGCCCCTGCACAAACATTTGTTATATGCACAT
>JAKSOM010000150.1 GCA_024405585.1 Acidaminococcaceae bacterium
GGCTTTTGTAGGGGCGCTGCTGTTCAAGTTCAATCTGATAACTCAGACGGTTTTCAGTTTTTTGCAATGGATGATGCTCTATAATGTGTGGTTTGCTTTCTTTAACTTGATTCCTATTCCGCCTCTTGACGGTTCCAAGTTGTTGTTGGAGTTTATGCCGGCACAGTATCTTTACAAGTACGAGGACATTGTGGAGCGTTACGGTTTCTATATTCTTGTGGCATTGGTTATGACCGGGATTGTGGGGGCGATTATCAACCCTTTGGCACAGATGTACATCGGTCTGGTCAATTCGGTTCTCAATTTCATTTTTTAATAAAAGGAGTTTGCTATGGGCAGAATTTTAAGCGGTATGCAGCCCTCCGGACGTTTTCATTTGGGCAACTATATGGGCGCATTGGAAAATTGGGTAAAATTGCAGAATGATTATGAGTGCATTTTCTTTATTGCGGATTTGCACGCATTGACTTCCTCTTATGCGGATACATCCAAGTTGCAGGAAAACATCCATGAGATGGCCATTGACTGGCTCAGTGCCGGTTTGGACCCGGAGAAGAATATCATTTTTGTGCAGAGCCATGTTAAGGAGCATGCGGAATTGGCTTTGCTTCTGGGGATGAGCACCCCTTTGGGATGGCTGGAACGGGTGCCCACATACAAGGATAAGATTCGTGATTTGGAAGGCACGGACAAGGATTTGCATACCTACGGCTTTTTGGGGTATCCCGTGCTGATGGCGGGGGATATTATGCTTTATAAGGCAACCCATGTGCCGGTGGGTGAGGATCAGAGCGCTCATTTGGAGTTGACCAGGGAGATTGTGCGTCGTTTTAACTTTCTTTATAAGAAGGAAGTATTTCCGGAGCCCCAGGCGGTGTTCAGCAAAGCCAAGGTGTTGCCCGGTATTGACGGTCGTAAGATGAGCAAGAGTTATGGTAATATTATTCCCTTTGGTGCTTCGGCGGAGGAGTTGACCGCTAAGGTGAGGATGATGACCACGGATCCGGCCAGAATCAAGAAGACGGATCCCGGACATCCGGATGTTTGCATCGTGCATCAGTTCCAAAAGGTCTTCAACACGGAAGATTGTGAGAACATTACTGCAAGGTGCAAGGCGGGGGATATCGGCTGTGTACAGTGCAAGAAATGCTTGGCGGAGAAGATGAATACGCTTTTGGCTGGTATTCATGAGAAGCGGGCGGAATTGGAGAAGAAACCGGGTTTTGTAAAGGAAGTCCTGGAATACGGGGACAGACGGGCCCAGGAGATTGCATCCAGGAATATGCTGGAAATCAAAGAGGCCATGAATGTTCTTTGAGAATGAGGGATGAAGAGTAGAGGGTAGTGGTTAAGGTCAAGATTGAGCAATTTGAGGGGCCCTTGGACCTTCTGTTGCATTTAATCCACGAAAATAAATATGACATTTTTGATATTCCCATTTTGGAAATCACGGATCAGTATATGGCTGCGTTGCAGGCCATGCAGGAGTTTGATATGGAGGTGGCCACGGAATTTTTGGTGATGTCGGCTACTCTTCTGCAAATCAAATCACGCCTGCTTCTGCCAAAATTGCCTGCGGAAACGGATGGGGAGGAGGACGAACAGGATCCCCGTCAGGTTCTGATTGAGATGCTCCTGGAATATAGGAAAATAAAGGGTCAGGCGGCTGCGTTGACAGAGATGAAGGCTGTTGCGGACAAGCAGATTGCCCATGCACCGATATACACCAGGGCCCTGGTCAATATCGCCCCTTATACACTTCGGGATTTGTTGTTGGCTCTGGCGGAGATCGGGGAAGAGAGGCAGGGGGAGGTGGCTTACATCGAGCCCCAGGCCTATTCCGTGGAGGTCAAGATGCGGGATATTGTGGAAAGGTTGTGTTCTGCACCCGGAGGAGTGCTGCTGAGTGATTTTTTTACCAGTGGCCACAGAGCGGAGAAGATAGCTTCCTTTTTGGGGCTTTTGGAACTGCTGAAGGCGGGGAAGGTTATCATTGAGCAGAAGGTGCCGTTTGCACCAATCTATATTTTTACGAGAAAGAATATGAAGGATGGAGTTTAACAGGATATTGGGAGCGATGGAAGCGGTACTTTTCGCCAGCGGTGAGCCCATTTCCGTACAGGATTTGGCCAACGCTCTGACGGTGGAAGTTTCTCAGGCCCATACCGCTCTTGAGGAATTGGAAAAATTTTATAACGAAAATGAGAACCGGGGGTTGATGCTCCGTAGGGTGAATGAGGGGATTCAACTGGTGACCAAGCCGGTGTATTTCGAAGCCACCAGCCGTATGGAGAAGCACAAGGAAATTAAGTTGTCCAACGCCGCCATGGAGACATTGGCGATTATTGCTTTCAAACAGCCAGTTACCCGTTTGGAAATGGAGCAAATCAGAGGTGTGAAGGTGGACGGGGTGGTGAACACCCTGTTGGATTTGGGCCTGATTGATGAGGCGGGGCATAAGAAAGCCCTGGGCAATCCTTTGCTTTACA
>JAKSOM010000151.1 GCA_024405585.1 Acidaminococcaceae bacterium
CAGGGCGCTCTTTTTGGGTAATCAACTGAATGCACTGCTCGGCAAAATCCTCTCGCTGATCATATTGTCCCGGCAAAAGTTCCACCGCAAACATTTGGTAACCGGGCAAATTCGGCAACTCTTCCTCGTAAACGGAATCCACCGGCGGCTCCGACAACACCAGTTCCCTAGCCCTGGCAAACTCGCTGTCGCTGAGGCCCGACACGTCATAACGGTTGAAAATCCTGATGTCTTCCACCGCCTTCACGCCCAGATTATTACGCAAATCATTGAACAACCCTCTGGCTTCCACTGCGAAATCCGCTTTTTTCTCCACAAACACCCTGCTAATCTTTCCCATTGCTCCTCCTAAAAATACTCGTTAATATATAGATTCTCACCGAAAAAGCTCCTGTAATCCTGCCCCTGCAAACACCTGGTCATAATGAAAGGTTTCTTACCACGGGGCAGTGACTTTGGTGAAATAATTTCAAGAACTTCACCTTTTGCGTCCACAACCGCATAACCAAGGATTTTCCTGTCCTGCTGCAAAAAATAGGCGCTGTAGTTATCCGCACTTGCCAAGGACAACAATTTTTCCCAATCCCCTATGGAACGCACCACCCCGTTCCGGCCAGCCATATAGGCATCATACCGTGGACGGAAATTTTCCATCTCCAAATCGCAGGGAACCAACGTGAAATTTTTCTCCACTTCAGCCAATGGCGGCTGGGCATGCCAATCAATCCCCACAAATCCGTATGGCGAATAAATGATTTCTGCAGCCGGCATAAGGAACACAAATGGAACACCCTCCTGCTTCAGCAAAGCGCAACACTCTTCAAGCATTGCACCCATGTAGTGATGACCCCGGAACTTCTCCGCCGTGGCCACCCCCACAATATAGGGCACCTGCATCTCAACACCATTGATACGCACTACGTAAGGGTTCAAATGCATCATGGTGACCAATTCACCTTCAATGGTAAAGCCGCCAAAAACCCTATTCTTCTTGAAACAATACTCTTCGAAATAAAATCGAAAAAATGGTTCCTGGCGCTTTTCAAAACAGCTGTCCCATAATTTCTCCACCTGGGGGGCATCTTTCAAGTCCAAAAAATGGCAAATCACGGCACTACCCCGATATACTTCTTCCAAATGAATGCAGGCTGCAACATCTCCTTGGCGCTGCGAAGACCAGGCAAACCCATATCCTCTTCCCGATTCAAATACTTCACATCACCCCAAGCGTTCCTGGCAAAGGCCTGACACATGGCCACATAAAGGCCCCGCACACCAGTGCGTGCCTTTTCAAAATGCAAATCCGCCGCATCCGCCAAAAATTTGTCCCCAACGCTCATGGCCTGAATCTTGCCCTCAAAACGCAGGGCTCCGCCCCTGAGCCCCAATTCGTCATAATACCGGAAGGCCTTTTGCAATGCCAGTTTCTCATCACCGATGGTAGTATCCTTGGCACTCCTCTCATCGCACCACTCCAAAGCAAAATCCAAACACTCATCCCTATTGGCGCTGTCAATAACCTCGTAGGCAACATCTGAATGACTGCGATAAAAGGCATTCAAATGGTTCTTCTGCCCGTGAAACTTCCGACCGGCAAAGGCACAAAGTTCACTCTGCAGATAAACATAATCGGAATTGTCCCTGTCAAAAACAAACTCCGTACCGGGGAACAAATCCCTCACCAAATCCATTTGGTTTTCACAAACCCCTCCGAACCGTACCTTGCCTCCGGCAAAACACTGCAGTTCCTCCACTAAGGCAGGATAATCCTCCTTCTGCAGTCCCAAAGGCACCCTGAAATAATTGTCGCCCCGCTTGCCTTCCCTAATGATCAAAGCACCCCGAAAAAGAGTATACTCTATCTGATAGGCCTCCTGCCACAGAAAAAAATTGACAAAAGAATTTTCACAATCATACATCTCCGGCAAATGCAAATATCGGGACAGGACATCCCTATCCCCAATCTCCACCGGCTTAAACCTCAACATCTTTTACCTTAACCGTACCCTATACTCCAATCATGGGCATTCTTTTAACACGAAGTCGAAGAAGGCCTCCTGAATCTGCCCTACAACAGGATGCACCTTGCCCCCGTTGATTTGGTCCCTGTCTATCTTTACCACTGGAGCAAATTCCACCCTGGGACCACAAATGAAGGCCCCCTCCGCCCCAAGGGCAAACTCCTTGTCAAAGGCACGCTCCATAACCTGCAAATCCAAATCCTTGCCCAGCCTTTCTTTCAAAAGGCGGCTGGTTACATTCCGATGAATATATTTGTTGCTTGGATGGGTCCAAAGAATACCGTCCTTATAAACATAGAACGCGCTCTCCGTGGTCTCCGTAATCTTGCCGTTGCGGATGAACAAAGCGTCAAAATACTTGCCCACCACTGCCTTTTCCTTGGCCAGTACCTCCGGCATCCGGTTCAATGTATTCACATCACAGTTAGCCCAACGTTCATCCTCCA
>JAKSOM010000152.1 GCA_024405585.1 Acidaminococcaceae bacterium
TTTTGGTTGAGCCAGCAACGGGCAAGAAAGACCAGGTAACGTTTCTTGTCCTTCCAATCCTCAAGTTTGTATACGGCTATGCCGATTTCCTTCAGTTTTTTCCAATCCATCAAAATTTGTCGCCTTTCGTAATGCACCAGGCCCCGATATCCCGCCGGGCATGGATTTTTTCTTGCAGTTCCTTGGGTATATCCTTTTGCTGTCGTACCCCCTTGTCAGTGATTATCAGGGCGTGGTTGGCACTGTAATCTCTGACAGTTTTCAGGTCCCTGCCAAAGCTGGGATAGGTGAATCCCTGAGGGGCAACGGCGTTAACTATGGTGGGCAGGATGTCCAAATGTTCGCCGAATTTGCTCCGGATGAAATCCGGTCCCACAGTTTCGCCATAGAAGATGCAGGGGACGGTGGAGCGGGTGGCGGGGGGTTGGGGCTGGGCAAAAGTGAAGCGTTCCGAGTGGTCACCTGTGATGACAAAGAGGGAATGGGGGAGCAGCTGCTCCGTGGTGTTGATAAAGTCGCCCATGACTTTGTCCGTGTACCAGATGTGTCCCAGTTCGTTTAGGGTTTCATCGTCCTTGGGAATTTCTTTTATCTGTTGCAGGGCATTTTTAACCTTATCCTTGGGGAAGTTTTCCCTTTCCAAATCGATGGTATAGGGGGGATGGTTGGAACTGGTGAGAACTAAATGGAACATTTTTTCTGCAGGATGGCTGCCAATATATTTTTCAATATGCTCAAAGAGGACTTTGTCCGGGCAGCCCCAAGCCGTGCCCCCGGTATATTGGAATTCGTCCGCACAGTGAAAACGCCGGAAGCCCTGGGCCAGGGCGATGTTTTTGATGTTTTGCCAACGGGAAAAGCCGCCGTACCAAAAGTGGGTGGTGTAGCCCAGTTCCCACATTATTTCGGCTGTGGCGGTGGGCTGGGCGGATTTCAGCATATTGGCGTTGTAGTTTTCGTAGATGCCCGTGTTGGGCAGGCCGCTGATGAATCCGTTCAAACTGGAGATAGTGCCGCTCCCGTGGGGGAGCAGGGCCCCAACCCGGCAGCCCTTGGGGCTTTTTGCCAGGGACTTGCTTTGGTTGACCAGATTCAGGGTGGCGAACCTTTCCTCAAAGGGCCAGAGGCCGAAACTTTCCCCGACTATTACCACAATCTGTTGGGGTTGGGGGGATTGGGTTCCCGGTGCCCTTTGGGCAAAGGCAGCGGTGATGCTGCGGCTGGAGGAGTCCTTGCCTAAAAGTTTTATTTTGTTTTCCATTTCCTCCGGGGTGAATTGGGCTTTGGTTATCTGTTGGGATAATTTATACATGCAATATACCCTGTACATGGCCTGACCGTCATCCAGGACTGCTTCGTTCAGCAGGTTGGATTGGAATTTGGCGCAGTTCTCCCAGTTGATGCCGCTTTCATAGGTGAAAGCGCCGCCCCAACGGCAGAAAATAAACCAAACTGTCACGAAAACCAATGCCCCTACGGAATGTCCCAAATTGCGTAGGAAGGGGTATTCCGGGATGCTGGTGCCGGCAATGTAGCGGTTGTAGCCCAGTTTGCCCAGGAAGAGCAGTACAATGGAGCCGGCCAGCCAGCATCCCAGCCGGGGCAGCAGTTGGTACTGCTGAATCAGGGTTTGCCAGAGGGCGGTTTTGTCATCATATAGGCCGTTGACAATCATCATGTCGAAGGTGGCGTTGAAAACCCTGTAATAGGGAATCCGGACGATGAACAGCCAAAGGAAATGGCACAGGCACAGGCCGTGCCAGGCCTTGCGGATGGTGTCGCCGGGCCAAAAGGAAAGGAACACCTGGGGCAGGGTGGCGAAAACGCCGCCCACCAGGCAGATGAGGCCCACGGTTTTCAAGCTGATTCTCAATCCGTAGAACATGGCTAAAACCATGTCCCAGAGTCCGATGCTGTTGTCACGGAAGATGAGGATGAAAATCAAACGGAAGATACTGAAAATCAGGCACCAGAGAAAAAACAGTTTGAACTCTTTAATCAGGCCTTCCTGCCAACGTTTGAGCATATTCATTTTTTGGTCTTTTGCCATTCCTTATATTTTTTCCGCATCCAGTGGAGCATGGCCAGTTTGCCGAACTGGTGCCAGGTTTCGCAGGGGCAGTTCTGTGCCACGTAGCGGTCCCAGGCCTCGGGGTTCACGTTTTCCACCTCCAAAAGGTTCATGATGCCGAAATCACCACGGAACACCAGGTCATCCATATTTTTCCACTTGCTGTTTTCCTGCAAAAATTGCTCGTTGAACAATTCAGGAAAAGTGACTTTGTTTAAGATTTTTTTCAGTTCCGGCTCCTTCTGGAATTTCTCTAGATATTTGCGGAATTCTGTTTCATTGCGTTTCAGGTTCATAATTCCTCCCTGTGAAATGTGATAAGCAATTTTAACATACATTATCTCGTTTGGCAAAAAGAAATATTTTTGCTTT
>JAKSOM010000153.1 GCA_024405585.1 Acidaminococcaceae bacterium
AACAGCACATCAATTTCCTTCAAATTTTTTAAAGTGCCCTCCAGCAAATCCCTGGCATAACCCAAAGCCACCTTGCCACGTATGGGATCATGCTCCTCCGCCACCGCTGTCAAAGCGGATTCCGTCTCCAACTCCGGAGAAAAATCAAATTGGAACAAACTCTGCAATGCAATTTCTCTTGATAATCTTCTCATCTGTGATACCCCGCCGGTAAAAATCTATCCAACCACTCCAACAAATCCTCATTCTTATCCAACTTATGCCCGATAAAAAAACCGGAACCGATACAAAACAACAGGAACAATGTCTGCAACACACCCAACCACAGGAAAAGAAAACCCGTAATAGCGCCAAAAACAGTACAAATCAAACGCCCGCGAAAATTAGTCCATATTTCTGAAAAAATTTGATTGAACATAATGAACTCCTATTCCTGCACCTTGATTTGCTTGAAGAATATCTCCACATTGGCCACTTCAACCCCCGTGGCCTTCTTCAAACCTTCCCGCACATTGTCCTTGATTTCCTGACTGGTGGCTGGAATCACAATACCCGGCTCAATACTGGCATTGATACGGATAAAAATCCCACTCTCCTCCAACTCTGCAATGGTTTTTACGTTAAACACACCGTAAATCTCCTGGGCCAAAGCGGAAGCGTAATCCTCAATAGCAGATTTGCCCAAAGCGACCTTCCCCGTAGCCGAATTGTCCAACTGTAAACTGGCCGCCGAAGAAGTTGCAAAATTGGCAATCAGCAGCCGCACACTCAAAAGCAAAATAATCAATCCCCCCACGCAATAAACCGTGTTGCCGGGAATCCCCGCTATCAACGCGGCAATATACCGGTGGGGAATGAAATCCAAACTGCACAACACCGTCACCGCAGAAACCACTGCCATAAAAACTGTATACAAAGTCAAAATAATTCTGTCTATAATGGTCATTTTTCATCCTCCGCCAGAATCGGCTGCCTGTCCCCGACTCTTACAACACTTTCAATATGCACATCCACGTGCTGAACCGTGTAACCTGTCAAATCCAGAATATTTCCCTTAACCTTTGCCTGTACATTCAGAGCCAGCTCCGGAATATTGGCCCCGTACTCAACCTCAAGATACACCGTAACATTCAGCATCTTGCCCTCATAAGTGATGCGCACCCCCTTAGCCGCCTTTTCCTTACCCATCAGCTTGGCCACATCATCGGAGAGCCCTCCGCTCATTCCCACAACCCCGGGGACTTCCAGTGCCGCCTGGGCGGCAGTAATAAAAAGCACATCATCAGCTATCCTGGTATCTCCCTGCTCAACACTCTCCCTGACCGGTGTGGCTACAGTTTCCTCCCGTACTTCCGCCTTGCCTTCCTGCTCCCTGTCAGTTTTCCTGCCGGCCTCCTCATTTATTGTCTTATGCACCTTGCGGAGCAAGGATACAACTCTGTTTTTAAAACTCACAATCTTCCCACCTTAAATTTATTATCCACTATTATAACACCAAACGAATAAATATACAAACAGAAAATCTCCTCTCTTTATCCGCTCCCATCCACTATCCTCGCAACTTTCCTAACACAGTAAAAGCAAAAAATTATCCGGTCAATTCTGATTTGAACAATTGTCGCTATTTTTATGCACTTGCTAAAAAAGACGTGGTATAATTAACTTATTATGCAAGTATTGACAACAAGTATATTGGCGGTGTTACTGGCTTTGCTGGGGCCGCTGCTCACAATTTTCGATTTGCCCGGCAACACCATGATGATGATTGCCCGGGTGTGCTTCGCCATTCTCGACGAACGCTATATGGATTTGAACTCCCTGGCCATTGCGGCAGTAATTTACGTGGCCGGGGAAAGTTGGGAGTTTTTCGTTTCACTCTTCGGCATCAAAAAGGAAAAGGTCAGCTGGGGTGCAGTATTCCTCATTGCCCTGGGCGGTTTTATCGGTGCCTGCATCGGTACGGGCATCCTGCCCATCCTTGGTTCATTTCTGGGCGGACTGGCAGGTGCGGCTGCCGCCGCCTTCCTCTATGAATACAACCGCAGCAGAAACATAGAAAACGCCAAAGGACTGGCCTGGAAGGCCGCCAAAGTACGCTTTTTGGCCATGAGCGGCAAACTGGCCGCCTCCTTCTGTTTATCCTATATGCTGGCAAGTGCCATAACAAAACATATAACAATACCCTCATTACCCGTCTTTTGACGGCCTGAAAAGAAAAAACGGATTGTAAAAAAAGTTCCTCCGCTTTTTATCGAAGGAACTTTTTTATTTTTTGTCTCGTAAGAGTGCCGGCTTTTTCCCTCTCAGGCATAGGAAGGGGACCCGCGATAGTTTTCCAGTGACTGGCGGGAGGGTCTTGTTAACGTTTTTCATTGTGCAAAGCTCCGCTTTGCCCAGGCCATGTCGCCTGCGG
>JAKSOM010000154.1 GCA_024405585.1 Acidaminococcaceae bacterium
CACGTCCGGTGGCGTCGTCAAGCATGATTCTTTGTTCCAGCTCGGCAACCAGTTTCTTGGTGAATTTCACCGTATCGGGGTTTACGCTGATGCTGTCAATGCCGCTCTTAACCAAGAATTCACAGAATTCCGGATATACGCTGGGGGCCTGACCGCAGATGCTGACGGTTTTACCGCCGGCATGGGCAACTTCGATAAGGTGACGGACAGCACGGCGGACCGCCAAATTCCTTTCATCATAGATGTGGCTGACGGTGTCGTTGTCACGGTCACATCCCAATACCAACATGGTCAAATCGTTGGAGCCGATGGAATAGCCGTCCACAAATTCGTTGAACTGGTCCGCCAAAATAATGTTGCTGGGGATTTCTGCCATCAGCCAAACTTTGAAGTCCTTGCCCCGTTGCAGGCCGCATTCCGCCATGATGCCGATTACTTTCCGTGCCTCATCCGTGTTGCGGCAGAAGGGAATCATTACGTTCAGGTTCTTCAAGCCGTATTCTTCACGTACTTTGCGTACTGCGGCACATTCCAGTTTGAAGGCCTCGATGTATTTGGGGTCGTAGTAACGGCTTGCACCACGCCAGCCCAGCAATGCGGAGGGCTCATAGGGTTCAAATTCGTCCCCGCCCTTCAAATCCCTGTATTCGCTGGATTTGAAGTCGCTGAAACGCAGGGTTACGGGACGGGGGCTCATGGCCTGGCAAACCTTTCTGATGCCGTCCGCCAGCATATCCACCACCTTTTCCGGATGACCGATCTTGATGAGGTACAAGGGATGCTCGTGGATATAGGTGGTCCAGATGAATTCCTCCCTCATGAGGCCGATGCCGTCACAGGGCAGGGCGGAGTATTTTTCCGCCAGGTCCGGGTCACCCAAATTCACATAAAGCTTGGCGCCGGTAACGGGGAAGCTTTCTGCAGCCACCACCACGGGAGCAGCACCGGCTGTTGCTGCAGGAGCGGCTGCCGCCGGTTTCTCTTCTTCCACAATACCTTCATAAACAACACCATGGGTTGCATCCACAGTAATATCAATGCCGTCCTTGATGGCACCGGTGGCGGCAGCACCACGACTCTTGGTGCCCACGATGCAGGGGATGCCCAGTTCACGGCTGACGATGGAAGCATGGCAGGTCATGCCGCCGCTGTCGGTGACGATGGCTTTCGCTTTCTTCATGGCGGGAACCCAGTCAGGGGCAGTCATTTCGGTTACCAGAATTTCCCCTTGTTTGAAATCGTCAATATGGCTGGGATCAAGGATTACATGTACCTTACCGGCAGCAGAGCCGGGGGATGCGGGCAAACCTTTGACAATAACTTTTTTGTCCACCACCTTGCCCTGCACGGTATTGGCGTTCGCTTCCAGTTTTTTCTTGTTCTTGCGGCTCCAAACGGTTTCAGGACGGGCCTGCAGAATCCAAAGTTTGTTATCCCTTTCATCCACGCCCCATTCCATGTCCATGTAGCAGCCGTAGTGTTTCTCAATGCGTTTGGCATAGGTGGCCAGTTCCACAATCTGCTCATCCGTCAATTTTTGCATGCTGACTTCATTCTTAGGAACCCGCACTTCCACACAGTCCCCGTCTTCCTTGCGGACCAGTTTAATATCCTGGTCATTCACATTCTTTTCGATAATCTTGCCGTCCGCCTTGGAAACGGTATAGTTATCCGGAGTGACGGTGCCTTGAACAACATATTCGCCCAAACCCCAAGCGCCTTCAATCAGAATATTGGTATCCTCACCGGTGGCCACATTTACGGTAAACATAACCCCGGCGGCCTTGCTGAAGACCATCATCTGGATGGCAGCAGAAAGGGCCACGTTCATATGGTCAAAGCCCTGTTTCTCACGATAGTAAACCGCCCTGTCGGTGAAGCAGGAAGCGTAGCATTCCTTTACCTTTTGCACAACCACGTCCGCACCCTTCACGTTGAGATAGGTGTCCTGCTGGCCGGCAAAGGAAGCATCAGGCAAATCCTCTGCAGTGGCGCTGGAACGGACGGCTACGAAGGGGTCCTGTTGTTTCATTTTGTCACCCAATTCTTTGTAGGCCGCAGCAATAGCGTCCTGCAAATCCTTGGGCATTTCCTTGGTCATGATGGCTTCACGAATCTTTTTGCAGACCCTGCGGAGCAAAGCGGAATCCTCCACATCGGTCAGTTCCGCCAACAGGTTCTTCAGGTCCTTGTCCAAACCGGATTTTTCAAAGAAATAACGGTAAGCATAAGCGGTGGTGGCAAAGCCATAGGGTACGGGCACATCCACCTTGGCCGTCATCTCGCCCAGTGAACTGCTCTTGCCCCCCACAATGTCCACGTCCTTACGCTCCAGTTGTTCAAACCATAACAAAAATTCTTTGTCCTTTTTCATAATAAACCTCCTAT
>JAKSOM010000155.1 GCA_024405585.1 Acidaminococcaceae bacterium
TTATGACTTCTGTAGTTATTGTGGTGGCACTGATATGTTTTTGTTTGGCATACAAATATTACGGCAGGTGGCTTAACAGGTACTTCTTCACTGATAAGGATGAGGAGATGCCTTCCGTGTATTTGAGGGATGATATGGATTATTTTCCCGCTTCTTTCGGAATGTTGTTTGCTCATCATTTTTCTTCCATTGCGGGGGCGGGCGCTATCATTGGCCCTGTGGCGGCCGGTGCCATGTTTGGTTGGGTGCCGGCTTTGCTGTGGATTGTTTTTGGCTGTATCTTTGTTGGCGGTGTGCATGACATCAGTTCTTTAGCCATGTCTCTAAAGCATGACGGCCTGTCCTTGGCGGAGGTTGTACAAAGAACCTTTGGCAAGCGGGTACATTTCTTCGTACTGTTGGTTTTTTGGATTTCCTTGGTGCTGGTGGTGGCGGCATTTCTTGATTTGACCGCTCAGACCTTTAACGAATCTCCGGCGGTGGGTCTTACGGTTACTTTGACTGTGGTGCTGGCCTTTGTGCTTGGTGCGGGAGTATATATTTTTCACATTGGCTTGGGGAAGACCACTTTGCTGTTATTGCCGTTTTTCTTCTACATTTTGTACTATGGGGCATATGACCTCACTGTGCATAAGATGTTCAATATTTCCGTTAACAATTGGCTGGTGGTTATTGTCGGTTACTGTTATTTGGCCAGTGTCCTGCCGGTCTGGTTGCTGATGGAGCCCCGTGACTATATTGCTTCCCTGTTCCTGTATGCGGGGATTGCTTTGGGTGTTGCGGGCATGTTTGTCACCGGTGTCAAGGTACCTGCGGAGATGATGTTGCAACCTTTCTATGGTTGGAACTCTGTTATGGGGGACAAGAGTATGTGGCCAATCCTGTTCATCACTATTGCCTGTGGTGCGGTGAGCGGTGCCCATTCAATGATCAGCGGCGGTACCACTCCCAAACAATTGGCCCGTAAGGAACAGGCGCTTTCAGTCGGCTACGGTGCCATGTTGTTGGAAGGTGTGGTTGGTGTTATTTCTTTGGGAACGGTTATGTTGAATGGCGGTCTGCTGAACCAGACCCCGTTGAACTGTTTTGCCGCCGGTTTTGGCCGGATGGTGCAGAATTTGGGATTTGACGGTCATTTGGGTAATGTTATGGGGTTTATGCTTGTGAACTGTTTTCTTCTGACCACACTGGATTGTTTGACCCGTGTGGGACGTTATCTTTTGCAGGAAATTACTCATAAACGTCTGAGCAGTTTCATGGCAACCGCCCTGACTTTGCTTGCAGCGCTGTGCCTGATTGTGGTGGAGGCCAAAGGAAAGAGAATCTGGGAGATTATTTGGCCAATATTTGGCGCTACTAACCAGTTGATAGCCGGCATTACCCTTCTGTTGGTTTGTCTGTGGCTTTTGCGGACAAAATCTAATAAAATTGCTTTTGTGGTTTTTCCAACTATCTTTATGTTGGTCACCAGTTTTGCTGCTTTGTTCCTTTTGGTGGTAAATGAGAATCTGTTGACTATCCGTGTAATCTCCTTTGTTTTTATAGTGCTTACACTCATATTGGTATGGGCGGTGAATGCAGAGGTTGATTTGGTTAATGCGGTATCAACCCTTCTGAAAAAGAAAAGGAGCCAATAGTCCGCAGAGAGCGAACTTTCTTGCCTTCCCACCCGGGGGGAAGGTGCTGAGCGTAGCGAAGCGGATGAGGGCGGAACTTTGACAAGAAGCAGAACGTACGCACAATGCGAACTCCCTTCAATCCTGATGGCTGTTGGCTCAACCCTGTCGCCAAAGGCGACTACGCTGGAGCGGAGGGGCAAGGTTGGCAATCGGCGGCTGATTGGTGCAATCAGCCGCTGGTTTTTGTGCAAAGATGATTGACAAAAGTGAATATGTATGGTAAATTGTGTAAGAAATTCTTACAAAGGAGATAGTGTTATGGGAGCACAAGTATTGACAGTTTCTTCAAAAGGGCAAGTTTCAATTCCGGTTGGCATTCGTAAACGTCTGTCCATTGATGCAGGGGATAAATTGGTGGCCTATACTTCTGGGGATGTGATTATGTTGAAAATGATAAAATTACCATCCGCAGAGGAATTTGAAAAGGCAATGGATGAAGCCGGAGTATGGGCTAAAAATGTCGGTTATCGTGAAAAAGATGTTGACGACATTATTGCAACCGTAAGAAAAAATAAAAAGAAATGAAAATGGATGCAGAATGGAAATTGTGGAAGGAAATTCGCATATTGAAATTTGCAGGGACCCGGATGACAATAAGTTTTTGGAGTGTGCAAAAGATGCCCGGGCTGTGTTTGTTGTTAGCGGGGATAAGGAGTAGCTAACGTTGCAAGAA
>JAKSOM010000156.1 GCA_024405585.1 Acidaminococcaceae bacterium
TTTTCCTTGGCCGCAGTATCGGGCAGATAGATACCGCTGGCGGTTTTGGTCACCTGTTCCACAACCTCCACCAAAACATTGTCACTCAATGGTTTTAACATTTTTACCTCCTACGCTTTTATCCAAAAGCTTTGAAAACATTGCCGGGTGCGTCCTGCACCAGGAAAAATTATAGCATTATAAGTCAAAAAGTCAAACTTTTTCTTGAAAATTTGACTTTTGCCTTCAGCCATCCGCAACCATAAAAGTCCAGCCCTCTTCCTGACGTACCTTGCCCTCTTTCATCAGATGCCCCAAAGCCCTTTTGAAAGCGGCCTTGCTCAAGCCGAACTTCATCTTGATAATTTGCGGGGAAGTACCGTCCCCGTAGGGCATTTTGCCCCCCCGTCCTTCCAGCACCGCCAAAATCTTTTCCCCGTCCGGAACCAAAGCATTGTCCTTTTGCGCCCTCATGGACAGATTCAAACGGCCGTCTTCTCTGATATGGGTCACCCTGGCGGAAATCATCTGACCGAAATCCAAACGGTCGGGCCCCGCCTCGGACCTGTGCAAAAAACCTATAAAACGCTTGCGGGTGATGATGAAGAAACCCTCCGGCAAAATATTGTAGATTGTCCCCTCAACCATATCCCCCACCTTGACATCCTGTGCCGGCTTGGATATGGCCAAAATATCATCCTCCACCCTCATGGTAACGGCCTGCCGGCCGCTCTTGTCACGGTAGAGTTTAATCCAAACCATCTGATCCGGAGAAACATGGCCACGCATTTCGCTGTAAGGCAGAAAAACACCCCTTTCGGCCCCGATATCCACAAAGCCCCCATGTTTTGTAACGCTGAGCACTTTGGCATAACCCAACTGGCCTTCCTTCAAATTTGGCAGCTTGGTACTGGCGGTAAGGCGTTTGCGGGGATCCAAATAGAGCCAAACCGTAACCTTGTCCCCAATCTGCAAAGGTTTATTCTGCTGCTGCCGGTGCAAAAGAATGTCATCATCCGAATTTCCCGTACCCGCATCAAGGAACACACCGAACTCACTGACCCTGACCACTTCCAGAGTCACCGTATCCCCCTGACGATATTTGACCTGACCTTTCTCCCTGTCTTCCATCCTCAATCCTTGCCCCTACTTCACTTTGCTGCTGGGTACATTCAACTCCAACAAAACTTTCCTGACCGCTTCATCGCTGGTTTGCCAATAACTGACCCCGTCCTCATCCAAATATTCACCGCCCAGTGTGCCGGTTTTAATATTCTTCTCACCAAACACCCTGACACTGTTGGCCACCTTGAGCATGGTAACAAAGGTCATATCCGTCTCCACATAATCGGAAACGGTTTTCATAACGGAGGGAATCTTCACAATATTACCCACCTTGAACATTTGTTTCACTGCGGAACGGACAAAAAGCTGCTGACGCTGAGCCCTGCCGATGTCCCCCAATTCATCACTGCGGTAACGCACATATTCACCGGACAATTTTCCGTCCAAATGCTGGAATCCCTTCTTGATGTCGATGTGGAGATCGGCATAGGGATCATCATATTTCATGTCATGTTCCACCATAATATCCACTCCGCCGATAATATCTACAACCTTGGAAAAGGCCTGCCAATCCGCCAGGGCATAGTGGGTAACGGGCACACCCAAAAGATTGGCCACCGTCTGTTTGGCCAACATCACACCGCCGAAGGCATAAGCCGCATTAATTTTTTGCGGATCCCGGTGCCCCGACAAAATAACCTTGGTGTCCCGGGGGATACTGAGCACCGCCACCTGTTTCTTTTCCGGATCCACACTCAAAAGAAGCATGGCATCGGTACGCTTGGGCTCGTCCTTATCCGCCTCACTGTCACCATAGTCAGTCCCCATGACCAGCACATTAATACGTTCCGTCAGCACCCCTTCAATGATTTCACCGGATTCATTGGCAACTTTTGTGCGGGGATAGACAACACCCACATCGTTTGCCCCCACAATATAACGCATTACAAAAACGGTGCCGTAGAAAGATACCAACGCCAAAATTACTGCCGCTATTACGAACAATGCCACGCTCACCCACAACGGCCGCTCCTTTTTCTTCTGCATTTCCTTTTCTTCAGCAACCGGGGAATCCTGACGGTCATCCTCTGCTGATCCATCCCCCTGGTTGTCGTCTTTCTTTCTGAAAAAACTGTTCTGTTCGTTCTTTTCCCTCTTTTTCGCTTCCTCTTCGGCTTTTTCCTTGGCTAATCTTTCCTGCTCTTCCTTCTCCTTCTGCAACCGTTCCTGTTCTTCCTTGCGTCTGCGTTCCCGCTCCGCTTCTTT
>JAKSOM010000157.1 GCA_024405585.1 Acidaminococcaceae bacterium
TGGGCGCTTAGCTCAGCTGGGAGAGCGTCTGCCCTACAAGCAGAATGTCGGCGGTTCGATCCCGTCAGCGCCCACCAATTGATTTGGACCATATTTTAACGAGCATCAACTCTTGCAGTTGATGTTTTTTTGTGCTTCTTGTGTTATAATATGTTCATGCACAGATTTTTCGTAGAGGTTGATTACGAAGAGAAGATGGTTTTGTCCGGGCCGGTGGCGCATCATATTTTGGATGTGTTGCGGATGCAGCCGGAGGAGGAAATGGAACTCGTCACTGATGACGGTGTGATTGCCAGGGTAAGAATTACTGAGGCAGGGGCGGGCTGGCTGAATGTGGCCGCCAAACAGATTCTTTCGGAGCCCCATGAGCCAAAATGCCGGGTGACTTTGGCCCAGGGTTTGGCCAAGGGGGAGAAGATGGATTTTGTCCTGCAGAAGGCGGTGGAGATTGGCGTCAGCCGTATTATTCCCGTGGCCATGGATAATTGCGTGATGCGGCTTGACGGGGAAAAAAGTTCCAGAAAGTTGGAGCGCTGGCAAAGGATTGTGCAGAGTGCAGCCCAGCAGGCCAAACGGGATTGTGTTCCGGAGCTTTTGCCCGTTTCCTCTTTTGCCCAGGCCCTGCAGGGTGATTATGATTTGGTTCTGGTGGCTTATGAAGGGGAGACCCGGGTTATGCTGAAGGATGTGCTGCGGGGCGGGGAATATAGGGACATCCTTGTCCTTATCGGGCCTGAAGGCGGCATGACTGAGGAGGAGCTGGATTTGGCCAGTAAAGCGGGAGCCAGAACAGTTTCTTTGGGCCGCAGGATTCTGAGGACGGAGACGGCCGGACTGGTGGTATTGAGTAATATTTTTTATGAATTGGGATGAAATCGATAGCTTTTATAACTCTCGGCTGCAAGGTCAATCAGGCGGATACCGCCAGTATGCAGGCCTTGTTCCGTGAGAGGGGATACACAATTAAAAAAGCCGACGAGAAGGCGGACATTTATCTGGTAAATACCTGCGTTGTGACCAATATGGGGCAGCGCAAGAGCCGCCAGATGATCAATAGGATGCATAGTTTGAATCCGGAAGCCCTGATTGCGGTTACCGGCTGTTATGTGACGACTGCACCGGAGGAGGTTGGTGCCTTGGAGGGTGTGGGTTTGTTGGTGACCGGCAAGGACCGGAAGAATATTGTGGAACTGGTGGAAGGGAAGATTGTGGAGCGGTCCGCCGCCTGTGATTTTGATGAATTGCCCGCCGGGGATGTGAGTGACCGTACCCGTGCTTTTCTGAAGATTCAGGAGGGTTGTAACCAATTTTGCACCTATTGCATCATACCCTATGCCCGCGGCCCTTTGCGTTCCCGCAGTTTGGAGGGAATAGGGCAGCAGGTGGCCAATTTGGTGCAGCGGGGTTACAGGGAGATTGTGCTTATCGGCATTCATTTGGGGCGTTTCCGTAATGGTGAATATACCTTGAAGGATGCGGTGGGGACGGCCCTGCAGGTAACCGGTTTGGAGCGGTTGCGTCTGGGTTCCCTGGAGTCGGTGGAAGTGGATGAGGGATTGCTGGATTTGATGCTGCAGGACCGGCGGTTTTGCCCCCATTTGCATCTGCCTTTGCAGAGCGGTTGTGACAAAATATTGCAGGCCATGCACCGTCCTTATGACAGGGAAAAATTCCGTCAGTTGGTGCAGACCATCCGGGCAAGGATTCCCGGTATTGCCATTACTACGGATGTGATAGTGGGGTTCCCCGGGGAGACAGAGGAGGATTTCGAGCAGACCAGGGAGTTTGTGAAGCAGATTGGTTTTGCCAAAATGCATATTTTCCCCTACAGCAAAAGGGCCGGTACTCCGGCGGCGGATATGCCGGGGCAGTTGACGGAGATGGAAAAATCCCGCAGGGCCAAAATTTTGGCGGAGGATGACCGTGGGATGCAGAGACGGTTTATGGAAGGTATGTTGGGAAGACGGGTACAGGTCTTGGTGGAGAATGCCTATGGGAACGGTTATATGCAGGGCTACAGCGAAAATTATCAGCCGGTGCTGGTGCCGGGGGGAGAGGAACTGACCAATAAAATTGTGGAAGTTGAGATAAAAGAAATTAAGGAGGAGAAAAATGGATTGTATCTTTTGTAAGATTGTGGCGGGTGAAATCCCCAGCCCCAGGGTGTATGAGGATGACAAGATGATTGTGATTAGGGATGTGGCTCCTGCCGCTCCTGTGCATTTGCTTTTCATTCCCAAGGAGCATACTCCTAATGTTACTACGGCGGCACCGGAGTTGTTGGCTCATATGTTGGGCAAGG
>JAKSOM010000158.1 GCA_024405585.1 Acidaminococcaceae bacterium
GGCAACAGTTTTGCCGCGGAGAGCAGCTACACCCTCGGCAGATTTCATTGTCTTCAATGCTTCGATAGTTGCACGAACAATGTTACCGGGGTTGGCACTGCCCTGAGATTTGGTAAGAATATCACTGATGCCGGCACATTCCAAAACCGCACGCACAGCACCGCCGGCAATGACGCCGGTACCTTTGCTGGCGGGTTTCATGAATACCTTGCCTGCACCATATATGCCAATGTTCTCATGGGGAACGGTAGTCCCGACACGGGGAACAAAAATCATAGATTTTCTTGCATCCTCAATTCCCTTGCGGACCGCTTCGGGAACTTCAGCCGCTTTGCCAAGGCCCATGCCCACATGGCCCTTGCCGTCACCGACAACCATCAATGCAGCAAAGGAAAAACGACGACCGCCTTTAACTACCTTTGCAACACGATTCAAGAACACCATCTTCTCGATCATATCGCTCTGGGGTTTTTCTTCCCTGCGTTCACGCCTGTCACCACGTCTGCGATTAGGGCGTTGATCTCTCTGCTGATCCTGAGTTTTATTTTCAAAAGCCAATTGTCATTCCTCCTTTCTCAAAATTCCAGGCCGGCTTCACGGGCCGCCTCTGCCAATGCTTTTACACGACCATGGTAAATGTATCCGCCACGGTCAAATACCACATTCTTAATGCCTTGAGCAACAGCTTTCTCTGCAATTGCCTTGCCAACCGCCTTCGCTGCCTCAATATTACCGCCGTAATTTGCTTTAAGTGCCTTGTCGAGGGTGCTGACGGCCACCAATGTCTTGCCGGTAACATCGTCGATAATCTGAGCATAAATATTACTCAAGGAGCGGAAAACATTAAGACGGGGAACCTCAGCAGTACCTTTAAGGTATCTGCGGGCACGCCAATGACGTTTTACACGTCTTGCGTTTTTATCAATTTTCGTAAACAAATTCCTTCACTCCTTTCTATCAGCCCTTAGCACCGGCCTTGCCCACCTTACGACGTACATATTCGCCCTGATAACGGATGCCTTTGCCTTTGTAAGGTTCGGGCAAACGCAATGTACGGAGATCAGCCGCCACAGCACCAACCAATTCCTTGTCCGCACCGCTAACCACAATCTGGTTGGGTTGAGGAACTGCGAAAGTAATACCTGCAGGGGGTTCCTTTACGCAGGGATGGCTAAAGCCGAGGTTGAAGTTGATGGCCTTGCCCTGCAAAGCCGCACGATAACCCACACCAACAATCTCCAGGGTCTTGGAATAACCGGTGGTAACACCGACAATCATATTGTTGATCAAAGTACGGCTCAGGCCGTGCAAGGACCTGCTTTCCTTCTCATCATTGGGACGCTCAACGGTAATCACGCCATTGTCCATGGTGAGCTTCATTTCCTTGACAATCTGACGGCTCAGTTCGCCCTTGGGCCCCTTAACCGTAACAAAATTGTTTTCAATCTTCACCGTTACGCCAGCTGGAACGGTGATGGGTTTCTTACCAATTCTTGACATCTTAACCTACCTCCATTACCAAACGTAAGCGACAACTTCACCGCCAAGACCAGCCTTGCGGGCTGCCTTGTCGGTCATCATGCCCTGGCTCGTGGAAACGATGGCAATACCCAAACCGCCCAAAACCCTGGGCAACTCGTCCTTTTGCGCATAGATTCTCAAACCGGGTTTGGAAATCCTCTTGATACCGCTGATAACTTTTTCCTTATTAGCTCCAAACTTCAGTGTAACGGAGATAACAGGATGATTATTTTCGGTAGCAACTTCGAAATCCTTAATGTATCCTTCACCCTTCAAAATTTCTGCAATAGCCAGTTTAACTTTGCTGGACGGGATAACAACCTTTTCCTGTAAAATTGAATTAGCATTACGAATACGAGTAAGCATATCCGCAATGGGATCAGTCATAACCATTCCGTAAAACCTCCTTCCAATTACCAGCTTGCCTTGGTTACGCCGGGAATAGCACCCTGATAGGCGTATTCACGGAAGCAAATACGGCAAATGCCAAATTTACGCATATAAGCATGAGGTCTGCCACAAATTTTGCAACGGTTATAACGGCGAACTTCGTACTTAGGTTCAGCTTTCCATTTTTCAATCAATGATTTCTTAGCCAAAGTTTCATCCTCCTTAATTTGCACCGAAGGGCATGCCCATCAATCGCAAAAGTTCACGACCTTCCTCATCTGTCTTGGCCGTAGTAACGATAATGATATCCATACCACGGACCTTATCGATTTTATCATAATCGATTTCAGGGAAAATCAGCTGTTCCTTCAAACCCAATGCATAA
>JAKSOM010000159.1 GCA_024405585.1 Acidaminococcaceae bacterium
TCTCACCACTGGTACGATCCACCTTAGCGTCCACATTGTCGCTATCGCCGTACTTCTTCTTGTACTCGGCTTTAATGGCGTCCTCTATGGCCACAAACAACTTTTCTTCTTCTATGCCCTTTTCCTTGGCCACATCTTTGAGGGCCTGAATCAGTTCCAAACTATCCTTACTCAATTTTTCCTCCCGCATCACCATTCGTTTCGTCCGTTCCCGGTGACGAAACCTCTAAATAATATTGTGTTTTGATAAGGTCACTTTCGTCCAATTTCTTAGACAACTGCCTTGAAACCAAAACACAATCCTCTATCTCAATGCCTCCCGGTTTAGAGAGATACACCCTAAGAAACCACTCCCTGCCTTCCCGCACATACTCCACCTGTACAAGCTTCAGAGCCGTCCCAACGATGATATCTTCAACTAAATTCTTGACATTTTCTTCTACTTTATTCAAAATTATTCTCCAAAATTGTCGTGATTATATCATATAATATACGAAAACACAATAGGTACTGACAAAAAATTTTCAGCAGCAGCAGATTTTGTGGCTGACCTGATTTGAATTTGCAGAAGAAATAGGTTATAATAGCAAAAAAACGGAAGGTGGACCAAAAAATGCGAAAAAACAACTGGCTGTTCCTTATCGGAGCCCTTGTTATGGTGATTGCCCTCTTCACCCTGGGTTCAGGGCAAAGCACTGTTGACCCCAAAACTTATCATCCGGCGGTATACTCCACCGCCTGGGCTCTTCTGCCCCCCATCATTGCCATCGGTTTGGCTTTGATTACCAAAGAAGTTTATTCCAGTTTGTTCACCGGCATCATCGTAGGTGCTGTGCTCTATGCCAACGGCAATCTGGAACTGATGCTCAACACATTCCTCTACCAAAGCGAAGGGGGTATGGTTTCCAAACTCTCCGACTCCTGGAATGTGGGCATCCTCATATTCCTGGTTGTACTGGGAATTATGGTGGCCCTCATGAACAAAGTAGGTGGTTCAGCCGCCTTCGGTACCTGGGCAGCCCAAAAAATCAAAAGCCGTGTCGGAGCACAACTGGCAACCATTCTCCTGGGTGTGATAATCTTTGTTGACGACTATTTCAACTGTCTGACCGTGGGCAGCGTTATGCGCCCCCTAACTGACAGGCACAATATCAGCCGGGCCAAACTGGCTTACCTTATTGATGCCACAGCTGCACCCGTCTGCATCATCGCCCCCGTCTCAAGCTGGGCCGCAGCTGTTACCAGCTCCGTTCCTGCTGATAGCGGCATCAATGGTTTCAACATGTTCCTCAGAACTATCCCCTACAATTTTTATGCTATGACAACCATCCTCATGATGCTGCTCATTGCCGTCATGAAAATTGATTACGGGCCCATGAAAATAAACGAAGAAAATGCTCTGAAAGGTGACCTGTTTTCTGCAACTGAAAATTCCGAGAAAAAAGATACCTCAACGGAACACCAACCGTTGGGCGGAGTCATTGATTTAATTTTCCCCGTAGCGGTTCTCATTGTTTGCTGCATCATCGGCATGGTCTATACCGGTGGCTTCTTCGGTGGGGAAACCTTTGTTAATGCCTTTGCCAATGCGGATGCCTCCAAGGGGCTTGTACTCGGTTCCATTGTTACCCTCTTGATTGCCTTCGTTTGGTATATGACACGTGGCGTGATGACTTTCAAACAATTTACCGATTGCATCCCCGAGGGCTTCATACAAATGGTGGCACCCATCTTGATTCTCACTATGGCCTGGACACTGAGCGGTATGACCGGTCTTTTAGGTGCCAAATTCTATGTCCATGACCTGGTGGCATCCGGCGCCGGTGCAGTGAAAATGTTTCTGCCCTGCATCATCTTCGGCGTAGGACTTTTCCTTGGCTTCAGCACAGGAACAAGTTGGGGCACCTTTGCCATCCTGATTCCCATTGTCTGCAATGTTTTCCAGGACCCGGGGTCCTATGAAATGCTGGTCATCTCCATTGCCGCCTGCATGGCGGGTGCCGTCTGCGGTGACCACTGCAGCCCCATTTCCGATACCACCATTATGGCCAGTGCGGGGGCCCAGTGCGAACACGTGAGCCATGTGGCAACCCAACTGCCCTACGCCCTCACAGCGGCGGCGGTCAGCGGAGTGGGATACCTGATTGCCGGCATCCTAGGCTATATGTGGGAATCTGGCGGCGCCCTCATCAGCTTGCCCATCACCCTTGCCATCATGGTTGTCACCATGATTGCCATCAAAAAAGTTATAAAATAAACTTGGCA
>JAKSOM010000016.1 GCA_024405585.1 Acidaminococcaceae bacterium
CCATCGGGGCGGGACTTCCCGTACAGGATGCCTGCGGCAGCATGATTTTGGATATCGGCGGCGGCACCTGTGAAGTTGCCATCATTTCATTGGGAGGTATCGTTGAAAAATGCAGTGTGCATGCTGGCGGCGATGCTTTGGATAAAGCCATTCAGCTTTATATTCGCAAGGAATACGATATGGTAATCGGTGAGCGGACTGCGGAAGATATTAAAATTAATATTGGCAGTGCCGTTGAGCTGGAGAATCCGAAAAAGATGGAGGTGCGGGGACGTGATTTGCGGACCGGTTTCCCCAAGAACATTATTATCGATTCCAATGATGTTTTCAAAGCCATTGATGAACCGGTGAGAACTATTCTCGGTGCAGTAAGGAACACTTTGGAAAAAACACCTCCGGAATTGGCGTCCGATATTATGCTGAACGGTATTGTTATGACGGGTGGTACGTCGTTGTTGTACAATTTGGACCGCCGCCTTTCCGATGAGGCCAAGTTGCCGGTGCTGGTGTCGGAGGAGGGATGGGACTGTGTGGTGGTAGGTACGGGTATTGCGGTGGAGTATATTGACGCTTATCGGAAAGGTTTCCTGATGGAAAGCTGATAGAGTATGTCCAAGCGTAATATGCTCTCCCTATTGGTGGCACTTATTTTGGGAGCGATGCTGGTGATGGCGGTGGTCGGCGGCCGCCGCTTTCCCTTAGTAAATAGAGTAGTAGCCATGGGGGTTCTGCCCCTGGAAGACGGTCTTAATGCCCTGCTTCACGGAGGGGATGAAGCAAGGGAGTTTTGGCGTGCGTTAACTGAGTTGCGTACCAAAAACAGGCAGCTGACGGAGGAAAACCAGGCCCTGCACAGTGCCTACATAGATATGGTTGCCCTGAAGAAGGAAAATGCCATTTTACGCCGGCTGTTGGATTATAAGGAAGCCAACAGGAGCCGGAAGTATGTGGCGGCGAAGGTGGTGGCCAAGAATTTCGGTGACCTTAGGGATGTGGTTTATATCAATGCGGGACGGGGCAGTGGTGTTGCCGTGGATAATGCGGTGCTGACGGAAAAGGGACTGGTGGGCATTGTTGACGAGGTGTATGACGAATATGCCAGGGTGCTTCTGCTTTCGAGTACCAACTGCAGGGTTGGGGCCAGGGTTGTGCACACCGGCTTTGACAGTTCCGGCATTGTGTACGGCGTCCATGAGACGGAAAATATTGTGGCCATGGAACATATTCCCCGGGAAGCGGTGGTTGCGGAAGGGGATTTGGTGGTTACCAACGGATACAGCGGCAAGCATCCGGAAAACATCCGTAGCGGCAAGGTGGTTTCCGGCCGAATGGATGCGGCCCATCTGATGTGGGAGGCGGATGTGGAGTTGGCCGAAAGGATTGCGGGTTTGGAGCGGGTGCTGGTGGTGGTTGATTTTGAACCCAGGTTAAAACTTACAAAGGGGGAGGGGCGACAGAAATGAGAAAATTAATCTGGCCGGCCCTGTTTCTCTTTTTTCTGTTGTTGCAAGGGTCCGTCTGGCTGCTCCTGCCGGAAGGGTGGAATTTTGACGTTTTGGTTCCGGCCCTGTATTTCTTTGCCCTGATGAACGGAAGGGTGGAAGGATTTTTGGCCGGGCTGGGAATTGGCCTGTTGCAGGATTCTTTGACTCCGGGGTTTTTCGGTTTCCATATGCTGACCCGCTGTGCCATAGGTTACTGGTGCGGTGCCATCAGGGAGCAGGTTTATGACGACAAGTATTCGGATCATGTTCCTGTGGTGGGGCTGTTTAGCATCGCCATTAAGTTGTTCGCGGGATTGCTCATTATGTTTTCCAGTATGAGCGTCCGTTTCCTGCCTTATTTTTTGGTTGATACGGTGGTTTACGTAATAATCAATATGTTGTTGACCGTCCCAGTATTTTTTGTGGTAAAGTATGTGCATATTTGGGCCGATGCAGAGGAGCAGTTCCTTCAATCGGTCAACAAGGAAGGATTGGATAGGGTGAAGAAGGCATACTTGAAAGAGCATGCGGGACTCAGATATAAGCGGGAGGGGCGTTTGGACTGACAAATGTTGACGAACGGGAAAAACATCAAAAGATTGGACGTGTTCTTCAAAATCTGCGTTCTCTTTTTTCTGGTGTTGTTGGGGCGTTTAGTATATATGCAACTTTTGCGGGGGGATTACTATTCCCGTCAGGCGGACGGCAACCGTTTGCGTCAAACCAAACTTGTTGCGGCCAGGGGAGTTATTTATGATGCCCATGGGAAGGAACTGGTGAACAATTCCCCAGGTTTTGCCGTGGCTTTGCAGCATCAGAACTCTTACCCTAAAGAATTGCTGACTAAACTTGGTTCTGTCTTGAACATTTCCGATGAGGAAATCCGGCAGCGTATCAGTGAGCAACAGTACTACTATGAACCGGTTGTCATGAAAAGCAATATTTCACCCCAGATGCTGACCCGTTTTGAGGAAGAGAGAAAAAATTTGCCGGGTGTGTTGCTGATGGTTCACCCGGAGCGTCAGTATGTGTATGACAATTTGGCGGTTCATACCATTGGCTATGTGGGGGAAGTAAGCCCTTACGAAATGTCCCGCCAGATGTATAAAGATGTCACTGTGGGCAGTATTGTGGGCAAAAGCGGGCTGGAAAAACAGTATGATTCGGTATTGCGTGGTGTGGACGGCTTTACGGTGGAAGAGGTGGATGTAACCGGATCGGTGGTGCAGAATTACGACACCGTACAGCCACAGCCCGGCAAAAATCTGCATTTGACTTTGGATTATGATATGCAGACAAGGATTGAGGAGTTCACCAACAAACACCTGGCCTATTTGCGCCGCAGCAAGAAGGCCCCCAATGCCTATGCGGCGGCGGTTGTTGCCATCGATCCCCGCAGTGGGGCCATCAAGGCTATGTTGAGTACCCCGGGCTACAACCCCAATCTTTTTGTGCAGGGCATCAGTGAAAAGGATTGGCAGAAAATCAATAATGACCCCTATTCTCCTCAGCTCAACAGGGCCATTGCGGGAGAATATCCCCCGGGTTCAACTTTCAAGATTGTTACCGGTTCGGCCGCTTTTGAATTGGGTAAGGTGAAATTAAATGAAAAAATTTTGGACAGGGGTTATCACCCCCTTGTACCCACCATGCGGAATGCGGACGGGGAAGTGCTGGGCTGGCTGAATTTCATTCAGGGTTTGGCCATGTCCGATAATGTTTATTTTTACGAACTGGGATACAGGGCAGGTATAGACGCCATTGCCAAATATGCTAAGATTTATGGGTTCGGTTCTCCGACCGGCATTGATTTGCCGGATGAAACAAGCGGTTTGGTTGCTTCAAAAGAAGTTAAGAAGAAAATTTGGAACGAGGGCTGGCGTTTGGGCGATACTTTCAATGCGGCCATAGGCCAGGGGTTCAATTTGGCCACCCCTTTGCAGTTGGCGGTGATGCTGAGTTCCGTGGCCAATGGGGGAATGCATTTGCAACCATATTTGGTGTCCAAAATAACCTATGCGGACGGTTCCCTGTATCAAATCCCCAAGCATAGTGAACCCAAGCATATTGATGTTTCCCAACGCACTTTGGATTATATGCGGCAGGGTATGAGCGCCACCACCAAACAGGGGGGTACGGCGGCCTATTTTCGCACCCTTCCCAAGGCCATAGCGGGCAAGACCGGTACGGCGGAGAATTCCCACGGACGTGACCACGGTTTGTTTGTGGCCTACGGACCGGTGGAGGATCCGGAATTATGTGTGGTATGTATAGTGGAGCAAGGGGGTTACGGTTCGGTTTCCGCCGGACCAATCGTCTATCAGGTGTTTGAAGAATACTTCAGGGAACGCGGCTGGCTTCCCAAGAAGCGGCTGTCTGACAAAAGCGGGAAAAACTGAGGATTGAGGAATGGGTAACCTTTTGAGGAAAATTGACTGGATTTTAATAGTGGCTTCTTTGGCCCTCATGGGGTTTGGCCTGATGCTGGTATATAGTGCAACTTATAACTATGCCCAAACGGGGCAGAGTTGGCATATGCAGCGGCAGACGGTTTTTATGGCCGTAAGCATCATTTTGGCGGTTGTTTCCCTGGCCTTCGATTATCGTGGTTCCCGTCAGTACATCATTTACTTGTATGTTTTTAATGTTGTGCTGTTGCTTACGGTAATGTTTTTCGGGCACAGTCAGTTGGGGGCCCAGCGTTGGCTGCAGATTGGATCTTTGAGTTTCCAGCCCTCGGAATTTTCCAAGCTGATTATGGTGATATGCCTGGCCGCTTTTATGGAGAGAAGGATAGAGTGGTTGGAGGATTTTGCGGATTATGCGAGGGTGTTTGTTTTTCTCTTTGTCCCCTTTGTTTTGGTTCTGAAACAGCCGGATTTGGGTACCAGTTTGTCCTTTGTGGCAATTCTTTTGGGCATGGCTTTCATCAGCGGTTTCAAGTACAAATGGCTTGTCCGTTTGGGCATCGGTTTTGCGGCCATTGCCCCTCTCTTGTGGAACTTTGTACTGAAGGACTATCAGAAGTTGAGAATTAAGGTATTCCTCAATCCTGAACTGGACCCTTTCGGCAGCGGTTACCATGTCATTCAGTCCAAGATTGCCATTGGTTCCGGAGGACTTTTCGGCAAAGGGTGGCTGGCCGGGACCCAGAGCCAGTTGAATTTTTTGCCGGAGAACCATACTGATTTTGTTTTTGCTGTGGCAGGGGAAGAGTTCGGCTTTGTGGGGGTTTGCATTATCCTGCTCCTCTATATGGCCGTCATTTGGCGGGGAGTGGTCATTGCCATGAATGCGGATGATGATTTCGGCATGCTGTTGGCGACGGGTGTGACCAGTATGTTTATGTTCCACATCCTCGTTAATATCGGTATGACCATTGGTATTATGCCGGTTACCGGTGTACCTTTGCCGTTTTTGTCCTACGGGGTTTCTTCATTGATGACCAACATCATGGGAGTGGCCCTGTTGCTTAATGTATCATTACGAACTTCGGAGTTGAAATTTTAAGATGGAAGATTTGACACTTGACATTCTTAACAATGTGGAGCATCCTGCCCGCTATACCGGCGGTGAATATGCCGGTGCTATCAAGAAACGGGCTGCGGTGCGTATGGCCCTGGCCTTTCCGGATGTGTATGAGGTGGGAATGAGTTACCTGGGGTTCAAGATCCTTTACCATTTGGTGAACAGGGAAGAAAACCTGGCTGCGGAAAGGGTGTATGCTCCCTGGGTGGATATGGAAAAACATATGCGTGCAAGGGGCATTCCTTTGCGGACTTTGGAAACGAAACAGGTGTTGAAGGATTGCGATTTTGTGGGTTTCACCCTTCAATATGAGTTGAGTTATACAAATATTCTGAATATGTTGGATTTGGGGCGGGTGCCGCTTTATGCCAAAGACAGAAAAGAGGGGGATCCCTTCGTCATTGTGGGAGGGCCCTGTGTATTCAACCCGGAACCCTTGGCGGACTTTTTCGATTTTGCCATTATTGGTGATGGTGAGGAAGTCCTGATAGAAGTTCTGCGCGCTTACGAGGGATGGAAGGAAGCGGGTTCACCGGGGGGACGGGAGGGTTTCCTGCTGCGGGCGAGCCGTATTCAGGGCATCTATGTGCCGAAATATTATGACGTGAGATATTTTGAGGACGGCACTGTGGCGGATGTCCGTCCCAGCCGGGATGTTCCCAAAACTATATATAAGCGGGTGGTGACGGATTTGGACGGGGTGGATTATCCTACGAATCCGGTTGTACCTTTCAACACCATTGTTCATGACAGAATTATGTTGGAGATTTTCCGCGGTTGCAGCAGGGGCTGCCGCTTCTGCCATGCGGGGATGGTATACAGGCCCGTGCGGGAGCGGAGCAAGGAAAAACTTTTGGCCTTGGGCAAGGAACTGGTGAAGAACACAGGTTATAATGAGATTTCCCTGTTTTCCCTTTCCAGTGCGGATTACAGTCAGTTGCCGGATTTGGTGCATACCATGGTGGGAGAGATGCATCGGAAACGGGTGAGTGTTTCCCTCCCAAGTTTGAGGATAGATTCCTTTTGTGTTGCCATTGCCAAAGAGGTTAATGCGGTACGCAAGAGCGGTTTGACTTTGGCGCCGGAGGCGGGCTCCCAAAGGATGCGGGACATCATCAATAAGGGGGTTACGGAGGAGGATTTGCTCAATGCGGTGACGGCCGCCTTTGAGAACGGCTGGAAGAGCGTGAAACTCTACTTTATGATTGGTTTGCCCTTTGAGACGGATGAGGATGTTCTGGCTATCGCTCAGTTGGTGCGGAATGTACAATACCGTTACTATGAAGTGACGGGACACAAGGGCTGTCAGGTTACAGCCAGCGCTTCCGTTTTTGTGCCCAAACCTTATACTGCTTTTCAGTGGTTTGGCCAGGATTCCGTGGCGGAAATGAAGAGGAAGCAGTTTCTTTTGAAGGATGCGCTTAAAATGAAAAATGTGGACTTCCAATATCATGATGCCCATACCAGCGTGGTGGAGGCGGTGATTGCCAGGGGCGACAGGCGGCTTGGTCAGGCCATTTATAATGCCTGGAAGGATGGGGCACGCTTTGATGGTTGGAGTGACCAATTCAGTTTCGCCCGTTGGGAGAAGGCCATGGCGGATGCTGGTCTGAATATGGATTTTTATGCCGGCAGGCAGCGGGGTGAGGAGGAGGTCTTCCCTTGGGAACATGTTTCCCCAGGTGTGGCCAGGGCTTATCTGGCCTCCGAATGGCAAAAAGCCCAAAAGGGTGAATTGACCGGCGACTGCCGTCGCTCTGACTGCAAGGGTTGCGGTGTGTGTCAGAAATTGGGCGTAAAGATTGTGGACTATGGGCTAAAAGAAAGAGGAGAAAGCGTAAGTGAAAGTAAGGATGCAGATAACTAAAGATCCGGAGATTCGTTTTGTGAGCCATCTGGATTATTTGCGGGCCATCGAAAGAGGTCTTAGGCGTACGGATTTGCCTGTGGCCTATTCCGAAGGGTTCAACCCCCACATGAAGTTTTCTTTGGCCTCCGCATTGGGTGTTGGAGTGGTGTCCTATGCGGAATTTGTGGAAATTGAAATGGCGGAGCCCGTTTCTGCGGAGGAAGCGGTGGAGCAGCTGAGAAATAGTTTGCCCAAGGGTATTCGCATTTTGGCGGCGGATGTGGCGGCCAACAATGAGCCGGCCCTGATGGCTAAAGCGGCCCTCACGGAATATGAGGTGTCAGTTCCTGCTGGGGGGCAGGATTTGCTTGATAAGGTGACAAATTTCAACAATGCCAAAACTCTGATATATAAAAAACCGGCTCCTAAGAGGCGGGAGGGCTACAAGGAAGTTGATATCAAGCGTTATCTTGATAGTGTGGAATATAAGCGGGAAAATGGAAATGATGTATTTCGTTTTGAAATAAAAATTTTTGAGGACGGCAGTTTGAAGGCGGTGGACGTTTTGACTGCCATGGGAATTGATTGTTCCATGGCGGATGTGCGCCGTTTGGGAATTTATCGGGAAAACCATGGAGGGATGTTGAGGGTTTAGAGGTGGGCGAAAAATTACTCTGTTTTGACAATCCTAAAAACGTTGTTTATATTTGTTTGGCCGTACTGATGACAGTTGGGGGCATTAACATCTATAGTGCCAGTTTCGTTTATGCCGGCAGGGAGTTGGGCAGCACCTTGCATTTTTTCGGGCGCTATATTTTCTTTGCCGCCTTCAGCATTCTTTGTCTTGTAATCGTGAGGAAATTTGGTTACAAAGTTTTTCTTGGCAGAAATTTTCTTTTGCTTTTTGGCGGCTTTGTAATATTTAGTTTGCTTTTTGTTTATTGCTTTGGAGAGCAGATAAATTCAGCCAGAAGGTGGATTAATTTTGGTGTCGTTTCTATGCAGCCCTCCGAGTTTGCCAAACTTTTTGTGGTAATGTTTTGCAGCCGCTTTTTGGGCGAAAATATAGCCAAGGGCAGGAGTGCCAATTATTTTTATACTCCCGCCCTGCCCTGTGTGGTCATGGCGTTGTTCCTCAGTGTTTTGGTATATGTGGAGCCGGATGCAGGTACGGCTATCATTATTGCCTTTCTGGCCTTTTTGATGTTGTTTGTCAGCGGTCTCAGATGGGTCCAGACGGGCATCATAGTGGGAGTGGCGATTTTGGCTGTTGTGGGGGCCATTCTTTTGGCACCCTATCGTTTGGCCAGGTTTCAGATTTGGCTCAATCCCTGGTCGGACCCCACAGGGGCGGGTTATCAGACAGTGCAAAGTTTGATTGCCATCGGATCCGGACAGCTTACCGGTATGGGATGGGGGACTGGGGCTTCCAAGTTTTTCTTTCTGCCGGAACTTCACACGGACTTTGCCTTTGCGATTTTTTGTCAGGAAACCGGTTTCTTGGGGGCTATGTTGTTGATTTTTGTATTTGTTATGCTGGGTTATGCCCTGTGGGTCATTATGCGGCGGTGCAAAGATAGTGTGGGTGTGCTTTTGGTATCGGGCGTGATTATGTTGGTTATTGGTCAGGGTGTGGCCAATATGGCTATGGTTTGCGGCCTTATCCCTGTCAGCGGCATACCGCTTTCGTTTATATCCTATGGCGGCAGCAATCTTTTGGTTTCCACAGTGGCGGTTGGTTTGGCCCTATCCGTATATGCTGAGGAACGGGAGAGGGAGAAAAGGGCGGCCTGGCATGAAAAAATGGCCGCAGAAAGTCGTGACAGCAGACGGATGCAGTGGCGGGTAATAGACGGAGGAAAAAGGTAATGCGACTTCGTTACTCTTTAGGCGAAACTAAAAATCGTTTCCGTTGGCTGATGTTGGCGTTGGGGATTGTTGTTTTGGCAATTGTTTGTCGGCTTGTCTATTTGCAACTCTACATGGGGGGAAAACTTGGCAAGGATGCCCGGCGTCAGGTGGTATACAGCGACAAGCAGGGAAACCCCAGGGGAAATATTTTGGACCGAAACGGTGAGAAACTGGCCGTCAGCATTATGTGCGAATCCCTGTATATGGACCCGTCCCAGGTCTACAAAAAAGAGAGTAAAGACGCAGGGGATGGCAATCTGTTCCGATTTACGGCGGAATTGTTGGCTCCCGTTTTGCATATTGATGAGGATGATTTGGTCCGCCGTTGTCAGCAGGGTGAATCTTTTGTATGGATCAAGCGTACCATGTCTTTGGAAGAATCACGTGAAGTGCATAGGTTAATCAAGAAGTACAATTTGTCCGGTTTGCATTTTGTCCCTGAAAGCCGCCGTTTTTATACCAAGAACCGTGTGGCAGCCCAGGTTTTGGGGTTTGTGGGGGTTGATGACAGGGGCGGCAGCGGCATTGAGTATTCCTTGGACAGGGTACTTAGGGGTGCGGTTTCGGAAAAGAAGGTTTATTATGATGCCCGGGGCGGGGAAATGATTGTGGATAAGGAAAGCTTAAGGAGCAAGGTTCCCACCGTATATCTGACTTTGGCTACGAAAATGCAATCCACCTTGGAGCGGGCCATGGATGATGCTATGCAGGTGACCAAGGCCAAAGGGGCTGCGGCCATCATCATGGACCCCTATAGCGGGGAAATCCTGGCCATGGTCTCCCGGCCCACCTTTGACCCTAATGAGTACCAAAAGTATACCGATATGGAATGGCAAAACAAATGTATAGGGTTTAACTACGAGCCCGGTTCCGTGTTCAAGCCCATAGTGGGCTGTGCGGCATTGGAGAGGCGGGTTGTTACTCCGCAGACGAAATTTATCGACAGGGGTACTTTCAAGGACAAGGAAAATGAAATAAACATAGGCAACTGGAACAACAAGGGTTTGGGCGAGGTGACCTTCAGCGACGTTATCAAGTTTTCCATCAACACCTGTATGGCGGAAATCGGACTCAAGTTGGGCGAAAACAATCTGGTGGGGTTTGCAGAGGCCTTTGGGTTCGGGAGCACCACCGGAATTGAACTGGATGGCGAGGAAAGCGGTATCATGCATAATCCCAGGCGGATGTATAAGGCGGATGTGGCGGTTATGAGTTTGGGACAGGGGATTGCAGTCACTCCCCTGCAAATGCTTCGGGCCATTTGTGCCATCGCCAACGGGGGTGAGCTGGTTCAGCCCTACATTGTGAAAAAAATTATTGCCCCCAACGGTGAGGTCACCCACGAGGGCAAACGTAAGGTTGTGGGCCGTCCCGTGTCAACTGAAGTGGCGTACGAAATGCGGAAAATGATGGAACAGGTGGTGGAATCGGGTGGCGGCAAAGCGGCGGCGATTAAGGGTTATCGTATTGCCGGAAAAACCGGAACCGCCCAAAAACTTACGGAAAAGGGCGACTACAGGGGTGAAAAATATATTGCTTCCTTTGTCGGTTTTGTACCTGCCAACGACCCGGCCTATGCCATGATAGTTATGTTGGATGAGCCCAAGGGCAAGGATTTCTATTATGGAGGCCAGGTGGCCAGCCCCGTGTTTCGCAATACCTTGCAACAGATTCTGGCGGCCCAGGGCATTCAGCCCCAAAACCAAGAGGCGCTCACCAGTTTCCAGGACATAAGCAGGGATGCCAAATCGCGTCAATTGCCGAAGTTGCAGATTGAAAAGGACGGAAGGGTAAGGATGCCCGATTTCAAAGGCGTGGATATGCGCGGCTGTGCGGAAATAATGGAGGGAAAACTGAAATTGGAGCCCCACGGCAGCGGCATTGCCTATAAGCAGGCACCCCCGCCGGGCACCCTGCTCCCCCAGGAAGAATTGGTGGAAATCTGGTTCAAGTGAGAAATTAAAATTTATTTGTTTGTTTTTCGAAAAGTGTAAAGTTAGTGGATTGTAATGTGTGAGTTGTCAAGGATAGTTGGTTTATATGTAACAGAGGAGAGAGGTGCGATTGAAGATGAAACTGTTTGATGAAATTAAACAAACATTAGCTATATCAGCAGGACTTACTGCGGCGATTATCCTTGCTTGTTATCTTGCCTTTGATGTGCATATTGTGAACAGGGTGCGTGGGTTGTTGGGGTTGCCAATGCCCATGTTGGTGGTTATGGACGAGGTTCCGACTCCGATATACTTCAAGAAAGTTTTGCCCTATGCCAAAAAGGAAGGCATCCCCATAGGGACTTTTGTACGAGAAGACGGGGTCAAAAATTGGCAAGTCCTGTCAGGAAAAACCATTAAGGAAAGCTTGCAGGAAGGGGTTGAAATCGTTCCTGTGCTGAAAACCTTGTCAAAAAATGATGCGACACTGAAGAAATCTTCTTTGTTGAAGGCAAAGATTGCCAAAGAAAAGCAATTCTTTGCTAAGGCGGGACTGAATACGGATTATTTCGGTTACCCTTGGATATATAAACAGGCGCAATTGTTCCGTCCGCATATGCCGAAATACTGCAAAGCAGGAATCTTCTATTGTGGTGGGACTAATTCATACAATGTGGACCCGATTAAGGACAAATACATGTTGGGCGGTCATATTGCAGGCGGCGCCAAGTGGTCGACAAATGCTTTGGCCTATATCGACAGTGTGAATATGAGCAATTCCTTGGGCATACTCGTTATCCGAACCTGGCGGGGAAAAGAGTTCACTGACCAGGAATTTGCCGCATTCAAAGAGGCGCTTCGTTATGCCAGGGGGATTGGGATGAAAATAGTGACCCTGCGTGAAGCAATGGGAAATTAGGCGTTAGGCCTTAGAATTAGTGGACGGAGGACAGTTGCAGTGGTTGGTTTCAGTAATTGAGATTAGAATACCCATCCCACCGCAACCGAGAACCTGAAAACGGCACTCCTCTCAGAGTGAGGGTAAAAATGTTGGAGAAGTTGCACTTTTTGAGGTTGGATTTCGTACATATATAGTAGTGGCAAAAAATATTTCCATAAAAAATCCCTTGACAAAATAATTTTAAGGGGTACAATGTTAATAATTAAAGATGTGTTTTGTGGCATCGTGGAGTTCCTGCAGTGCGTAAATTTTTTTAGAAGGCGGCAAAATGAACTCATTTTGCCAGCAAAATGTGCTCATTTTCACCTTATGCGAATAAAAAACATGTTGTTTAGTTCTTGGTGTGGGGATTAAAACAGATCGGAGTTTGAGGATTAAGGTCATAACTGAATTTTTTATCGACTTTTTTTATTCCAAATACGGGGAAATTAGTATATTTCCCTCTTATCTCTTAAATTTTTTCGTCTGTCTAATAATTCAACAGGCGATTTTTTTGTCCGCATATCGCTTTCGGACATTATCACTTGTTGCTCATTGGGCGGCAGAATTTTAGTTCAAATTGCTTGCTAAAAGAATTTGAAAATGTTATAATGCTTTTGTTCATATTACTGACGGATTGAGTGGAGTTTACCACGGGGAGTATGAATGATTTTAGCCGACCGTCTGGGCGCATAGTCGTTCAGGTGTGCGGCTATTTTTTACGGTTCTCAGTCCGGGGTGCAAAGTGCATGGCACATGATTTAGTGGACAGTTAAGATAAGATGTTTCTGTACACTGAACCCTGATGGCTGTTGGCTGAATCATGATATTAAGTCAGGAGATTATTATGACATACAAGT